>CALBTT010000160.1 GCA_937967645.1 uncultured Zoogloea sp. | reverse complement strand
CCGGTGCGCCGCGAGACCATCGAGACCGCCGCCGTGGTCACCCGCCTGGCCCCCAGCTTCATCCGCTTCGGCTCCTTCGAGCACTGGGCCTCCCTGCGCAAGGTGGACGAGCTGCGCCAGCTCGCCGACTACGTGATCGACCGTTTCCGCCCCGAATGCCGCGAGGCCGCCAACCCCTACGCCGCACTGCTGGCCGACGTTGGGCGGCGCACCGGCGAGCTGATCGCCGACTGGCAGGGCGTAGGCTTCATGCACGGGGTGATGAACACCGACAACATGTCGATCCTCGGGCTGACCCTCGACTATGGCCCCTTCGGCTTCATGGACGCCTTCGACGCGGGTCACATCTGCAACCACTCGGACGACCATGGCCGCTACAGCTTCAAGTCCCAGCCGGTGGTCGGGCACTGGAACCTGTACGCCCTCGGGCGCGCCCTGTCGCCGCTGATCGGCGAAGCCGCCGACGTGGAGGCCGCCATCGAGGAGAGCTACGCACCGGCCTTCGAACGCCGCTTCGTGAGCCTCTTCTGCGCCAAGCTCGGCTTCGCCGCCAGCCTGCCGGGTGACGAGGATTTCATCGGCGACACCTTCGCCCTGCTGCAGCAGCACCATCCGGACTACACCCAGTTCTTCCGCCAGCTCGGCCGGCTGCCCGGCCAGGTGGACGAGGCCGGCCGGGCAGCCGCCGATGCCCCCGTGCGCGACCTGTTCATCGACCGCGACGCCGCCGATGCCTGGCTCGCCCTGTGGCGCGCCCGCCTGGGCGCCGAAGGCCGCCCGGACGCCGAGCGGCAGGCCGCCATGAACGCCACCAACCCCAAGTACGTGCTGCGCAACTGGATCGCCGAATCGGCCATCCGCGCCGCCCGCGCCCGCGACTACAGCGAGGTGAACGCGGTGCTGGCCTGCCTGTCGCGCCCCTTCGACGAACAGCCGGAGTTCGAGCGCTTCGCCGCGCCGCCGCCGGACTGGGCCGAAGGCCTGTCGGTGAGCTGCTCCAGCTGAGGTGCCGGCCATGCTCCACATCGACATCGCCTCCGACATCGTCTGCCCCTGGTGCTTCATCGGCCTGCGCCGCTTCGCCGAGGCCGAGGCACGGGTGCGCCAGGAGATTCCCGACTTCGCCCTGCGCAAGCGCTGGCTGCCCTTCTTCCTGAACCCGGATACGCCCGCCGCGGGCGAGCCCTACCTGCCCTTCCTGATCGCCAAGTTCGGCAGCCGGGAACGGGTGGACGCCCTGTTCGCACAGATCCGTGCGGCCGGGGCCGTCCACGGGGCGGACTTTCATTTCGAGAAGATCCAGCTGCGCGCCAACACCCTCGACGCCCACCGGCTGATCCACCGCACCCAGCAGCAGGGCCTGGACGCCGCCCCGCTGGTGGAGCGGCTGTTCGTGGCCCAGTTCCAGCAAGGCCTCAACGTGGGCGACCCGAACGTGCTGCTGCAGGCGGCCCGGGAGGCCGGCCTCGACGCCCCCGACCTGGAGGCCTGGCTCGCCTCGGACGCCGAGGCCGACACGGTGCGCGCCATCGAGGGCGAGGTGCGCCGCATCGGCATCCGCTCGGTGCCCACCTATCTGGTGGACCAGCGCTTCGCGGTGGTCGGCGCCGAGGATCCGGCCACCCTCGCCGAGGCCCTCGGACGGGCCTGGCGCAGCCGGCAGGGCTGAGCCACGCGGCGGATTCATCCATCCTTCACGGAGGCTTAACAGCCTCCACACACACTGGGCGCCTTTCAACCGATTGGAATCGCGCCATGTCCCTGTCACGCCCGACCCTCATCGCCGCCCTGTGCGGCAGCCTTGCCCTGACCGCCTGCGGTGGCAGCGACAACGACCGCTCCTTCGCCACCCTGGACGGCAAGCAGCCCCTGGTGATCGGTCACCGCGGCGCCGCGGGCTACCTGCCCGACCACACCCTGGAGGGCTACCGCAAAGCCATCGCGATGGGCGCCGACTTCATCGAGCCCGACCTGGTCGCCACCAAGGACGGCGAACTGATCGCCCGCCACGAGCCCAACATCACCGCCACCACCGACGTGTCCACCCGGCCCGAGTTCGCCGCCCGCAAGACCACCCGCATGGTGGACGGCGTGGCCGAGACGGGCTGGTTCGCCACCGACTTCACCCTGGCCGAGATCAAGACCCTGCGCGCCATCCAGCCCCTGTCGGACCGCGACCAGTCCTTCAACGGCCAATACCAGATCCCGACCCTGCGCGAAGTGCTCGATCTGGCCAAAACAGAGGGCACCAAGGTCGGCCGCAGCATTGGCGTGTACCCGGAGACCAAGCACCCCACCTACCACGAGGACAACAACCTCAAGCTGGAAGACCGCCTGCTCGCCATCCTCGCCGAGTACGGCTACACGAAGAAGGACTCGCCGGTGATCCTGCAGTCCTTCGAGACCGCCAACCTGAAATACCTGCGCACCAAGACCCAGCTGCGCCTGATCCAGCTGGTGGACGGCGACGATTACGACTTCAAGACCGGCGCGGTGACCTTCGCGGCCCCCTTCGACCGCCCCTACGACTGGACCCGCGCCGGCCGGACCGAGCTGTTCGGCTCCATGGTGACCCCCGCCGGCCTGGCCGAGATCGCCAAATACGCCGATGGCGTCGGCCCGTGGAAGCCCTACATCGTGCCGGTGAAGGGCAGCTTCGACACCAATGGCAAGATGCTCGACGTGAACGGCGATGGCGCGGTGAACTACGCCGACGCCAGTTCCTCCACGCCCACCAGCCTGGTCGCCGATGCCCACAAGCTCGGTCTCATGGTGCACACCTGGACCTTCCGCAACGAAGCCAAACGCCTCGCCGCCGACTACAAGGGTGACCCGAAGGCCGAGTACCTGCAGTTCTTCCGACTGGGCGTGGACGGGCTGTTCTCCGACTTCTCGGACACCGCCGTGGCCGCCCGCCAGGCCTATCTGAAGGAACTGGGCCGCTGAGCGCGGCCGCGCCACCGGGCAGAGGGGCTGCCCATTTTTGAGGCAGCCCCGAAAAGTGTTTGTGGATCAAACATGTAGGCATCCCCCCCACAACTTGTCCACAGGCTTGGCCACGGCCGGCGGGGATAATTCACAGCGGATGGGGCGCTGCAGCGGCCTCGCCGGGCCTAGAAGTGCCAGCCTCCGTGACTGCCCGCCACCGCACCGAGCACCACCACCAGGCTGGCCGTCAGCAGCACCACGTGCACCCGCTGGATGCGCGCCATCGTGCCCAGCGGATCCTTCCGGGCCTGGGCCTGGAACAGCCGCTGCAGCACGAAGGGCTCCAGGATGAAGAGCATCACCGCGAACAGGCTCCAGACGATCACCATGCCGTGCATCCACCACCAGGTGGCCGGCTCGGCGAAGCGGCTCCAGGCCTCCAGCCGCCAGGTCAGCCACAGGCCCGAGGCCCCGGCGAGCAGCACCGACCACCGGGCGATGGCGGCAAAGCGGTGCTCCAGGCGCTCGAACAGCTCGAGCTGACCGGCCGGCTCGCTGAGCGCCCGGCAGGCGGGCAACAGCACCAGGGTGACGAAGGCTACCCCACCGATCCAGATCAGCACCGCCAGGACATGCAGGGCCCGGGCAATCGCAAAATCATTGAAACCACTCATGGAAGCGTCCTCTCCTGTTTAGACGGTGTCCGGGGCGGCGCGAAAGCGGCCTCGTTACGGCATGCGGCGGCGCCGGCCACCCACTGAAGCAAGGGTCCTGCCGGATTGTCCTGCTGGGTCGTTTCGCAGGCGCTGACGCAGCGCGCGCACTGGGTGCAGGTAAACATCGCCCGCTTGATGTTGCGCGGTTTCAGACGCATCGGACACACATGGTCGCAGGCACTGTAGCAATCCGCACAATCCGCCGCCCGCTCCCGCTCGAAGCCCACCACCATCGCCTCCCGGTTGCCCATCCAGGCCAGGCTCTGGAACAGCCCCACCGCACAGGCGTACCGGCAGAACAGGTGACGCGCGAAGAGGAACTCGAGGGACAGCAGCACGGTGCCGGCGGTGATGAAGATCGCCTCGTTGCGGGTCGGCGCCAGGGCCAGCAGATGGCTGTAGACCTGGAAGGGCGGCAGCAGATAGGTAAGCAGCACCACCGCCCAGACGAAGGCGAAGCCCACCGCCAGCGGCACCGTGACCAGCCACCAGCGGGCGTCCTGGCGCACCGGACGGCCATCCGGCTCGCGGGGCGGCAGGCTGCGCGGCTCCCAGACGCTGGGCTTGCCGCTGGCCCGTCGCATCAAGCCGTTGAGGGTCTCCACCACCGAGAAATGGGGGCACAGCCAGCCGCAATACAGCCGCCCCCAGCGCCAGGCCACCCCGATCAGCACCGCGCCGGCTGCCAGGATGGGCAGCAACACCCGGCCGAGGATGCGGCCGAGCGCCCCCAGGGCGTCGATCCGGCCGCTGCTGAAATCATCCAGACCGGCCCGCCACTCGAAACCCAGCAGCCAGGCGTGGCCCGCCACCAGGTCATAGCGCAGCAGATTGAACACCGGCGCCAGCACGAACAGCACGAAGAAGGCGGCCTGCGCCAGCATGCGCAGGCGTTGCCGGCCCTGGTCCGGCAACGCCCGGACCGGGGCAATGGGAATCACCCGGCGCAGGGACGGGGAAGGCACGGAGCAGGACGGATCAGGGTCGGTATTCACCTCACCGAGGCTAGCGGCCAGGCCCGCGGCCGACATTGATCCGCGACAATCCAGCCCCGCAGCAGTGGGCAATCCGCCACGCTGCGGCCCGTCCGGCGTGCGACAAGCCGCCGGAAAGCGCGCAAAATCGGGGCTCGCCCTCAGCACAAGGAATTCGAATGCGCATCCCACTCATGCTCGGCCTGAGCCTGGCCGCCCTGCTCCAGGGCATCCCCGCCGCCCATGCGGTCGATGTGGACCTGAGCATCCGCGCGCCCGGCATCCAGCTCTACATCGGCGATCGGGACCCCAACGGCCGCTACTGGGACGGCGGCCGCTGGCGCGACGAGCGCTGGTGGAACGAGAACTGCCACCGCTACCGCGACCGTCGCGACTTCCGCGGCCACTGCGGGCCGGACCGCCGTGATCGCCGGGAATACCGCGAACACCATGACGAACACCGGGGCCCGCCTCCCGGCCACCAGCACTGCCCGCCGGGCCAGGCCAAGAAGGGTTTGTGCTAGTCGCTCACACCTCTGCGGCCATCTGAGCCGCCAACTGCCGGGCCTGCTCAAGCAGGCCCGCGGCGTTTTCAAGCCCGTCGATGAAGCGCTGTGGAATACCGGACAGGCCGGTCTGGGCACCCGCCAGCGCGCCGGTCAGCATGGCCCTGGCCAGGTTCTGGCCGCCCCCGTTCACCGCATGCAGCACCGCCGACTCGAAATCGTCCGGAAAGCGTGCCGCCAGGTAGTAGGCCGCCGGAAACTGGTGATACACGGCACAGGGCATCCCATACACGGTGGACACCTTCCAGGCCGGCTCGATGCGGATGCCCGGATCGACGGCCGCCAGTGCCATGGAGGACGGCCCCAGCAGCGCGTCGGGTGACGGGAAGCGTCCTGCCACGGGTGTCTCTGCCTCCCCGGCGAGCGGTGCCTGGAGGTTCCCGCTGGTCACCGTATGGAAGGGCAGCAGGCCGTTTCTGACCCGCGTCATGAGCAGGCCGGACACCTTGCCGTCCATCGGATGCCCCTCCACCAGCAGGCCCAGCACCGCGGCAAAGGCGCCGGTCATCGCCACCACCGTGCCATCGGTCTGGGTCAGCAGGGTGTTGCGCGTCACCGCGTCGGCCAGGCGCTCCGGATGCAGGGCATGGCGTACCGCAATGGCGATGATGCGCTCGGCCGCCTCGGTGGTGTCCGCATTGCCGCCGCAACGCCCCCAGGGCTGCCCGTCCAGCACCCGCCGCCGCCACGCCTCGCGGATCGACTGGCTGGTGTAGCCGCCCGGGCCGGCCATCGGTGTGCCGTCGAGCTGCGGAAAGAAGTCTTCATCCAGCCGGCGGCAGAAATCAGCCTCGTCGTAACCCCCGCGCGACACCAGCGAATCCAGGGTCAGGGCCAGCAGGATGCCGGCCTGGGAGGACTGGCCGGCCTTCATGCCCGCGTGGTAGCGGCCGGGGCGCGGATCGGTGTAGCCGCTGATCCAGTCCCCGTAATCGGCGCGCAGGGCGGCCAGGTCGTAATACCAGTGGGGGCCGAGGGCCAGGGCGTCGCCGATGAAGGCGCCCATCAAGGCGCCGGCGGCACGGTCCTGCAGATCAAGCTTGGGCATGGCGAACTCCGGAGGTGTGAAACCCATCAGACGCGGCCGACAGCGGCCCGTTCCCTTGACGGGCTGAAGAACTGCCAGGCGAGCCGCAGGGCATCCGGCCCCGCCGGGTCGGAGAAGGCCTGACCTGCCGCCCCGCCACTCCAGGCGTGCCCCAGGCCGGCGACCTCCAGCAGACGCACGCAGGGCTGCCCTCCGGCCAACCAGTCGGTGCGCCTCACGGCATGCCGGCCACCCCGCTGCGCGCTGGACGACCGCTCCGTGATGACCTGGCCCTCGGGCTGCAGTTCGAGCCACAGCGCCGCCGCGGCGCGGGCGTTGCCGGCATCCACAACCCGGTCGGCGTCGCCATGGATCAGCAGCGCCGGTGGAGGAGACCGGCCCTCCAGGTGGCGAGCGATCGCCTCGGCGTCCGGCGAACGCCGGCCGCGCATGCTCTGGCCGGCCTGCAAGGCACTCGCCGCGCTGAAGGGGGCGGCGCCGGAATGGCTGCCCACGGCGGCAAAACGGCCTGGAAACTGCAGACCCAGGGTCAGGGCCATGGCGCCGCCGGCCGACAGGCCAAGGGCGAACAACGGCCCCCTCAGGCGCGGGTGGCCCGCCTGGACGTGGTCCACGATGGCCATCAGGATCCTGGCCTCCAGCCCGATCTGCAGGGGGTTGCCGAACCAGTTCCAGCAACGCTGGGGATTGGCCTCGCGGGCCTGTTCGGGCATCAGCACGGCAAACCCCTTGTCCCGCGCCAGCACGGCGCAGCGGGTGGAGGCCGCAAACGCGGCACTGTCCTGGGCGCAGCCATGGAGCAGCAGGAGCACGGGAAGGGGCTTGCGGGCGGTGGCCCCGGCCGGGATGAACAGCCGGTAGCGGCGCATCGCCAGGGGGCCGAGCCCCCAGTGCCCCTCGCTCCAGCGGCCGCCGCGGACCGGCCCGGGCGCCTCTGCCGGCGTCATCACGCCGGACAGGGCGTGGCGCGCCGTATCGGAGAGCTTCTCCCCGGCGGCCAGCCCCTGCCGACCGGCAGCCCGGCTGATCCGGGCCCCCTGCCTCAGGCTGCTGCGGGTGAGCCGCGCCAGGGCGGTCAATAAAGGCGATATGCGGCGGGCCATGTGCGTCTCCACAAAAACCAAAAAGGCCCCGAAGGGCCTTTTTGGATCATGCCACAGCCCAAGGGCGGACATGGAGACCCCCGCCCGCTGACGCGGGCCGGGGCAGGTAGCCTTAGGCCACCTTCAGGGCGCTGGCAGCGGCCTTGGTGCCCTTGTCGACGTTCTCGACGGCAACGGCGGTGGCCTTCTCGACGCTGGCCTGGGCGGCAGCGGCAACCTGCTTGGCGGCCTTCTGGGCACCTTCGTAGGCGGAGCTGGCGTTGGCCAGGGCGGTCTTGACGGCCTTGATGGCGGGCTCGGAACCGGCCGGAGCGTTCTTGAACAGGTTGTCCAGGGTCACTTCGACATTCTTGGACAGGACGGAGGCTTCACCTTCGACCAGCTTGGTCAGCTCTTCGTGGGTGTCACCACCGATGGTGGAGAGGCTGCGGCCGTAGGCCACGGACTTCTCGACGGCGGGGCTCACGGCGGCCAGTTGCAGGGCGGCCAGGGCCTTCGGGTCCTTGGCGGCGAGCACGGCCTTGGAGAAGGCGATGCTGTCGTCAAAGGCGCCACGGGCGGTCGCCAGGTTCAGGCTGGACACGCGCTCGACGGCGGTGAAGAGGGTGGTCACGAAGCTGGTGGCGGTCTTCAGACCGGCTTCGACGTTGGCCTTGGAGGTGGCGACGATTTGCTCGGGGGTCAGGGACATGATGATCTCCTCAAAAGTGGGGTTGCGATCACCGAAAGAATTTCGGTATGGCGCTATGTTGCACCGCAACAAAAAAGATTGCAAGCATTTTTGCTGCGGTGCACAAAGAATTTTTCACACCCTTGGAAATCCCCTGCCCGGCTGCTTGCCGGATCGACGGACAGCCTTTTGCATCAAACCCTTATGCCTGCTACCCAGCCTCCACGGCAAAGGCTTCGCCGGTGGCGAAAAAGTGCCCCCCGGCCACGTAATGGATGCTGCGCTGACGCTCCGACGGGAAGTGCCAGCGGCCCTCCGAGTACACCTCCGGATCGGCCCAGGCGGCCACCACCTCACCGAGGAAGAGGTCGTAGGTACGCTGGATGTGCGGCTCATCGATCACCCGGCATTCCAGCCAGCCGATGCAGCCGACCGGCAGGGGCGCGGCCACCCGGCTGGCGGGGCGGGTCGCCAGCGCCAGGGCATCGAACTTGTCGCCCTCACGCCCCGAGCGGGATCCGGCGGCCAGGGTCTGCGCGGCGAGCTCGCGGCTGGGCACGGCCAGCACGAACTCGCGGGAGGCCTCCACCAGCTCACGGGTCAGGGTGCTGCGGTCGATCACCACCGCCACCTTGGGTGGATCGAAATCCAGCGGCATGTTCCAGGCTGCCGCCATGATGTTGCGGCGCTCCCCGTGGGCCGACGACAGCAGCACCGTGGGGCCGTGGTTGAGCAGGCGGTAGGCGTGATCGAGGGGAACGGACTGGGGCGACATGGCGGCTCGACAAACTGATGAGGGATGACGCCCAGTTTAGCCCCGCGGCGTCTCCCGGCATGTGACGGATTCCGGCTGCAGCGCCGCCTGAAGGACCTGGATTGCCCGTTCCGGGCGGGCCTGCCCGCACATGAAGACATCCACCGCGGCAAAACCGTGCTCCGGCCAGGTGTGGATACTGATGTGGGACTCCTGCAGGAGCAGCACACCGGTGACCCCGAGGCCCGGTCCGAAGGGGTGGACATGTCCGCCGACGGGCCGGGCGCCAGCCGCGTGCGCCGCCTCCCGCAGCAGGGTCTCGATGCTCAGCGGGTCGTGCAGCCGATCGGCCGGCACCCCGTGGAAGTCGGCCAGCAGATGCAGGCCCTTCGGCAGATGCGGAGGGCCGTCGCTCATTTGTGCCCTCCGCCGCCGGATGACCAGCTGCCCCCGCCGCTGCTGCCCCCACTGCTCCAGCCCCGGCTGCCACCGCTCCGTTCGCTGACATGCTCGAGATTGAACAGGGTCACGAGGACCAACACGACCAGCGCGAACCCGATGTAACCACCACGCCCCATCGCTAGTCCTCCAGTACGTCCGTGTAAACCGGCAGCCACAGGATGACCACCGCGATCAGGATCAGGAAGAAGCTGTAAGCCCCGCCGAAGATCGCGATGGGCAGGTTCACCACCAGGACCAACGCGGTGAAGATCCACGCCAGTGGGCGCAGCGCCGCGCGCCGCGCGGCCGTGGACAGATCGCCATCCCCGGCGGCCAGGGCCGCGACCGTGCTGGCCGCCGACAGCCTGCCCTTCTTGCCGAACCAGCCATCCACCGTGGTGGCGGGCACCCGCTGGGCCAGGGACCAGGTCAGTTCGGCAGAGCTGCGTTCGCTGTTCAGGGTTCCGCGGCTGCCCCGGTAGTCGGTGAGGGTGACACTGTCACCGACCTGGACCCGCCAGTTGAACGCCCCCGCGGCATAGGTGACCTGGGCGCCGTAGGCCTGCATGCGAGTGTAGGCCGCGCCCTCGTAGCGCACGGCACTGGCCGACACGGACTCGGGCCAGGTGTCGAGGACGCGGACCTTGTCCCAGCCGGCGGACGACTCCACCAGCCACAGGAAGCCGGCGCCCTCGCTGTAGAGCAGGTATTCGGTCCACTCGTCGGCCGCCCCGGTCTCGCGGCACTTCATGAGGCCGATCAGGGTCCAGTCCTGCTCGTCGATCCGGGCTTCATCGCCCAGCTCGAGAGTGGTTGCGGCCAGGGCCTCCCGGCGTCGGGCCTCCATCACCTGGAGGGTCCCGGCGCCGGCATCGCTCTCGGTGCCGCAGGCCGGACAATGCAGGTGGGCAGCCACCGCCGGGCGCCAGTCGATGGACGCGCCGCAGGCCGGGCAGGCCAGCGCGGCGGCCTGGCCCTTCAGGTGGCCGGCACTCCGCGCGATCTCGGCCGGCTCACGCAGCAACTGGCAGCGCAGATCACCGAGGCCGACCGCCTTGCCGACGTAGCGCCGGGGGCGGCTCCCCTCGGAGAAATCCAGGGTCAGGAAGCGGACGCCCTGGCGGTAGTCCACCACCCGGGCCTCCCAGCCCGGCCCGACCTGGAAGGGCAGCTCGCCCTCCCCGGCGGTGCAGCGGGCGGTACGGATGTCGGAGGCGGTGTAGCTCACGCCCTCCCACGCGTACTGGCCGCCGGGAACGATCTGGCCGAAGGGCGGCGCATCCTCCGCCTCGCCGGAGTCGAGGGTGACGGCGTACTGCCCGGAGGCGTCCGACAACCAGCCGGCACTGCCATCGTCGAACAGGATGTACCACTCGTTCCAGAAACCGTCGTCGTAGCGCAGCTGGATCCGCCCCACCACGCCGAAGGCCTTGCCCGCATACATGCCCGAGGTGGTGATGCGGATCGGTGAATAATCCTCCAGCACCACGGCCATCTTGCCCGCGTCGCGCACGGCATCGCCCTCCCGCAGCAGGGTGCTGCGGCAGTACTCGCAGACGGCCATCGCCGAAGTGGCCGACCGGAAGACGACCTCCGCGCCGCAGCTGGGGCAGGCGAGCTTGAACACCCGGCGCTCAGCCGATCAGCTGCTTGAGGATCTCCGCCTTGGCGGAATCGTAGTCAGCCTGGGTGACCAGCCCCTTGTCGAGCAGGGACTTGAGCTTGGTCAGGCGCGCTTCCGGGTCATCCGCCGCCGGCGCCGCCTGGGCCGGTGCAGCGACGGGTGCGGCAGCGGGCACGGCGGGCGCCTGACTGCCACGCAGGGCATCCATCATCACCTGGCCCATCCCCACACCGGCGGCCAGCCCGGCGCCGACACCGGCCAGGCCGCCTTCGTTCTGGGCCGCCAGGGGCACCGAATTGGCCACCTGGTACTGGGTGTACTTGCCCAGGTCGCCGACCATGCCCATCGAGATGCGGGTGTCGATGGCCTTCTGCAGCTCTTCGGGCAGGGAGATGTTCTCGACCGCGAAGTTGTCCAGCACCAGGCCATAGCGGTCGAAGGTGGGGGCCATGCTGGCCTGCATGCGCTCGGCCAGCAGCAGCTGGTTGGCCGCCATGTCGAGGAAGGGCAGCTCGGAGCCGCCCAGGGTGGCGCTCATGGTCGCCACCACCAGGTTGCGCAGCTGCTGCTCGAGCTCGTCCACCGTATAGGTGGCACGGGTGCCGCTGATCTCGGTGAAGAACTTCTTCGGATCCACCAGCTTGTAGGAATACATGCCGAAGGCACGCAGCCGCACCATGCCGAAATCCTTGTCGCGGATCGTGATCGGCTGCGGCGTGCCCCACTTGCGGCCGAGCTGCAGGCGGGTGCTGAAGAAATAGACGTCCGACTTGAAGGGCGACTCGAAGAGCTTGTCCCAGTTCTTCAGGTAGGTCAGCACCGGGATGGTCTGGGTGGTCAACGTGTACATGCCGGGGCCGAACACGTCGGCCACCTTGCCTTCATTGACGAAGACCGCCAGCTGGGAGTCCCGCACGGTGAGGCTGGCGCCGTACTGGATCTCGAAGTCGTCCATCGGATAGCGCCAGGCCAGGGTGCCGTCCGACTCCTCGTTCCACTGGAGGACGTCGATGAACTGCTTCTTGATGAAGGATCCGAGGCTCATGCTTGCTCCCGATGGCTATGTGTCAGAGGTGGTCCGGCCCGCTGTGCCGGCAGGATAAAGGTCTTCAGGACGACGCCAGGCAGGCGCTCCGCACCGGCATCACGACATGCAGGCCGCGTTGATGATGCCCACCACCAGCGCCACGGTGCCGGCGAACGCGCCGGCCGCCACGTTGTTGGCCGACAGCAGGTCGGGCAGGCGCGGCACCAGGCGGCCCAGCAGCATGTAGGTGAGGAGCTGCACCGCCAGGCCGGCGGCCCCCCAGGCCAGGAACATCAGGTAGTTGTCGTTGTGCAGGATGCTGGAGGCCACGGTGAGGGAGAAGCCGATGATGGCGCCCCCCAGCGACAGGGCCGGCGCGACGATGCCCTGACGGATCAGGGACAGCTCGCAGAAGGGGGTGACCCGCAGATAGATGGCGGCAAACAGCAGCACCATCAGCAGGCCCGAAAACAGGTGCACCACGTAGTTGTAGAACGGCTCCATCAGCGGAATCCTCGGCGACCGGGCCGATATTTAGCCAGCATTCTCCGTGCCCGGCAAGCGCTTTCAGGGTAGAGTCCGCGCCATGTCTGACGTAGCTCCCTCCCCTTCCGGCGCCCTCCGCCAGCCTGATCGGCTGCTGATCCTGTCGGTCTTCGTGGTCGCCTCCTGCGGCCTGGCCTACGAGCTCATCGCCGGGGCGCTGTCGAGCTATCTGCTGGGCGACTCGGTGCTGCAGTTCTCGTCGATCATCGGCTGCTACCTGTTCGCCATGGGGGTGGGCTCGCACCTCTCCAAGTACGTGGACGACCGGGACGTGCTGGCCCGCTTCATCGACATCGAGCTGCTGGTGGGCCTGCTCGGCGGCCTGTCGGCGACCCTGCTGTTCCTGCTCTTCGCCTGGATGTCGGCCCCCTTCCGCACCGTGCTGTACGCGCTGGTGTTCGCCCTGGGGGTGCTGGTGGGCATGGAGATCCCGCTGGTGATGCGGGTCCTGCACGCCCGCCAGGCGAGCTTCAGCGAGCTGGTGAGCCGGGTGCTGACCTTCGATTACCTCGGCGCCCTGGTGGTGTCGCTGCTCTTCCCGCTGGTCCTGGCGCCCCGCCTCGGGCTGTCCCGCACCGGCTTCCTGTTCGGCATGGCCAACGCCGCGGTGGCCCTGTGGACGCTCTGGCATTACCGCGCCGAGCTCCCCGGCCTGCGCGGCCGCCTGACCCGCGGCGTGCTGGTGATGGCCTTCCTGGCCGCCGGTCTGGCCACCTCCGGCCAGCTCACCGGCTGGGCCGAGCGCGGCCTGTTCGGCGACGAAGTGATCTTCGCCACCACCACCCCCTACCAGCGCCTGGTGGTGACCCGCTGGAAGGACGACACCCGCCTGTACATCAACGGCAACCTGCAGTTCTCCAGCCGTGACGAGCACCGTTACCACGAGGCCCTGGTCCACCCCGCCCTGGAGAGCCTGCCGTGGGCCAAGTCGGTGCTGGTGCTGGGGGGCGGCGACGGCCTGGCGGTGCGCGAGGTGCTGCGCCACCGCCACGTGGAGCGGATCACCCTGGTGGACCTGGACCCGGCCATGACCGGGCTGTTCACCCGCAACGCCGAGCTGGCCACCCTCAACGGCGGATCCCTGTCCGACCCGCGGGTCACCGTCGTGAACGCCGACGCCGGGCAGTGGCTGGAAGAACACGGCGAGGTCTTCGACCTGATCATTGCCGACTTTCCCGACCCCTCCAGCTTCGGCCTGGGCAAGCTCTACTCGGTGCCCATGTACCGCCTGATGGCCCGCCACCTGTCCGAAAACGGCGCCCTGGTGGTGCAATCCACCTCGCCCTGGTTCGCTCCGCGCAGCTACTGGTGCATCGACGCGACCCTGCGGGAGGCGGGCTTCCACACCCACCCCTACCACGCCCACGTACCCTCCTTCGGCGAATGGGGCTTCAACCTGGCCACCCGACGGCCGGGCTTCACGCCCCCCACCACCTACAGCGTGCCCACCCGCTATCTGGACGCCGACACCACCCGGCTGATGTTCCAGTTCCCCCCGGACATGCGCGCCCCGCCGGTGGAGGCCAACCACCTCAACAGCCAGGCCCTGGTGCATTACTTCGAGCAGGACTGGCGCAACGTGGTGCGCTGATGCAGCGGCGAGAGATCGGAAGAGCGTCGTGTAGGGAAAGAGTGTAGATCTCGGTGGT
>CALBTT010000159.1 GCA_937967645.1 uncultured Zoogloea sp. | reverse complement strand
TCCTTGTCGCGGATCTTCACCACGTACTCGTCGGCCGCGTACAGCTCGACGGTCTTCGGCCACATGTCGAGGAGCTTCTTGGAGGTGGCGGTGAGCTCGCCGTCCTTCCACTCGATCAGTTCGTTGAAGCTGCTCGCGTCCTTCTTGCAGCCCTCGAAGAGCTGACGGGAGATGCGCAGGGCCTGGCGCTCGCGGGCCACGCGGGCCTGCTCGGCGGTGTGCTTGTGGTAGCCGCGCACGGTCTCGGCGATCTCGGCCAGGTAGCGGGTGCGCTCGGCCGGTACGATGGCCCGGCCGCGGCTGGAGGCCTTGACGCCGACCAGCGGGAGCTTGGGCTTGGCCAGCTTGAGGCCCTTCGCGGCGAGGGCGGGTGCCAGGGCCTGGTAGAGGGCGGTGACACCGTCGTCGTTGAAGCGGGCCGCCATGGTGCCGAACACCGGCATGTCGTCGGTGGGGGTGGTGAACAGTTCGCGGTTGCGCTGGTACTGCTTGCGCACGTCACGCAGCGCGTCCTCGGCGCCCTTGCGGTCGAACTTGTTGATGGCCACGAAATCGGCGAAGTCGAGCATGTCGATCTTCTCGAGCTGGCTGGCGGCGCCGAACTCGGGGGTCATCACGTAAAGCGACACATCGACGAAGGGGACGATGGCGGCATCACCCTGGCCGATGCCGGAGGTCTCGACGATGATCATGTCGAAACCGGCCAGACGGGTGGCGGCGATGACTTCGGGCAGGGACACGGACACTTCCTTGCCGGTGTCGCGGGTGGCCAGCGAGCGCATGAAGATGTTCGGATGCTCGATGGCGTTCATGCGGATGCGGTCACCCAGCAGCGCGCCGCCGGTACGCTTGCGCGACGGGTCGATGGAGATGATGGCGAGCTTGAGCTTGTCTTCCTGGTCGAGGCGGAAGCGGCGCACCAGCTCGTCGGTGAGGCTGGACTTGCCGGCGCCGCCGGTGCCGGTGATGCCGAGGGCCGGCACCTTGACGGCCTTGGCGGCCTCGATCAGCGCGGCCTTCACGTCGTCGCCGTAGGCGCCGTTCTCGAGACCGGTGACGATCTGGGCCAGCACCCGGCGGTTGCCGGACTTCAGCGCGGCGATGACCGCCTCGGCACCCTGCGGGCCGGAGTGGGAGACATCCACGTCGCAGCGCTCGACCAGGTCATTGATCATGCCCTGCAGGCCGAGGGTGGCGCCGTCTTCCGGGGAGTAGATGCGGGTCACACCGTAGTCGTGGAGTTCCTTGATCTCGGCCGGCACGATCACGCCGCCGCCGCCGCCGAAGACCTTGATGTTCTCGCCGCCGTTCTCGCGCAGCAGGTCGATCATGTACTTGAAGAACTCCACGTGGCCGCCCTGGTAGGACGTGATCGCGATGCCCTGCACGTCTTCCTGCAGCGCCGCATTGACGATCTCGCCCACCGAGCGGTTGTGGCCGAGGTGGATCACCTCGGAGCCGGTGGATTGAAGAATCCGCCGCATGATGTTGATCGACGCATCGTGGCCGTCGAAAAGCGCCGCAGCGGTGACGAAACGCACCTTGTTCTTGGGCTTGTAAGCGACGAGTTTCTTGGCAACGCTCAGGTCGGTCATGGTTGTCTCCCCCACATCATGTTTATCGGTATGCGAATGGTAAAAGGCCCGGGGAGTCGCCGCCATTGCCGTTGTCGACGGCTTTCGTGCAAAATCCGCCAAGCTGCCACCGCGCCTCGGGTGCAGCCCAGGACCGGACCGGAGACCTCCCCTTGCCCAGCAACCCCGCCCGCCAAGGCTCAACAGTTTCAATGGGTTTCGTGACCGGCATGCTGACCGGCATGCTGCGACGCAACATCGACCCCACCCCCCTGCTGGCAGAACTGGACATCAATCTTGCAGACGCGGCCAGCCGGGTGCCGCTCGACCGCTACGCACGCCTCTACAACCTCGTCATCGGGGAACTCGACGATGAGGGTTTCGGTCTGTTCTCCCATCCGATGGGGCCCGGCAGCTTCGAGTTCCTGTGCCGCGGCATGCTCGGCGCGTCGACCCTGGCCGACGGCCTCGACCGGGCCCGCCGCTTTCTAGCCATCGTCCTGCCCGACCTGGGCGTCAACGTGCAGCGGGGGGAGGACCGGGCCGAATTGCATATCTTCGAACGCCGCCCCCTCACCGAGAGCCCGGACGACCCGGCCCGGGTCTTCGCTTTCGAATGGCTGCTGCGCCTGCTCCACAGCCTGTCGTGCTGGCTGGTGGGGCGGGGCCTGGCCCTCGATTCGGTGGACTTTCCGTTTCGTCCGCCCGCGCATGCGGATGACTACGCCCTCGTCTACACTGCGCGCTCACGCTTCACCGAAGGTCCGCATTTGATCGCCCGCTTCAATGCCACCCTGCTCGATCTGCCGATCCGCCGCGACGAAGCCGCCCTGAGTGCCTTCCTCGACGGCGCGCCGGGGCGCATCAGCATGCTCTACCGGCGTGACCGCAACACGGTGATCCGGGTGCGTGACCTGATCCGCGACGCCCTGCCCGCCAGCCTGACCCAGGATGATGCCGCCGACCGCCTGCACATGTCGCCGCGCACCCTGCACCGCCGCCTGGAAGATGAGGGCGCGAGCTTCCGCAGCATCAAGGAGGCCCTGCGCCGGGACCTCGCCCTGGCCCGCCTGACCAAGACCCGCCAGCCCATCGCCCAGGTGGCGGCCGACCTGGGGTATGCCGACACCTCGGCCTTCTACCGGGCCTTCACCAGCTGGACCGGCATGTCCCCGGACCGCTACCGAAAACAACTCTCCGGGATACCCCCGGAGCCCGGCGGCATCACAGCCTGAAACGCCGCACACGCCCATGCCCGCCACGCCGCCCGCCCTCACCGAGGACCTGATCCGCGACTCCGACAGCCTCTTTGTCGATCTGCTGCGCAACGCCCTGATCGGCGTCTACATCATCCAGGACGGTCTCTTCCGTTATGCCAACCCGCGCTTTGCCGAGATGTTCGGCTACACGCAGGAGGAGATCTGCGGGCTCATCGGCCCCTTGGACCTGATCACCCCCGCAGACCACGCGAAGGTCAAGACCGCGGTGGCCGACCGGCTCGAGGGACGCATCGACACCGCCCACTACAGCTTCCATGGCCGGCGCAAGGACGGCTCCGAACTGGAACTGGAGGTGTTTGGCAAGCGCACCACCTTCGAGAGCCGCCCCGCCATCATCGGCATGCTGGTGGACATCACCGCCCGCCAGACCGCCGAGCGCCAGGCCATCGAGCAGCTCAACTTCATCGGACAGCTGGTCGAGGCCATCCCCAGCCCGCTGTTCTTCAAGGATGACCAGGCCCGCTACCTGGGCTGCAACCGCGCCTTCGAGGCCTTCATGGGCCTGGACAGGGAGGACATCGTCGGACGTTCGGTATTCGACATCTCTCCGCCCGATCTGGCCGCCCGCTACCATGAGGCCGACCAGGCCCTGCTCGACGCACCGGGCGTGCAGACCTACGAAGCCGCGGTGGCCTCCGGCGATGGACTGACCCGCGAAGTGATCTTCAACAAGGCCACCTGGCTCAAGTCCGACGGCCAGGTCGGCGGGCTGGTCGGCGTCATCACCGACATCACCGAACGCAAGCAGACCGAGGCCCTGATCTGGGTCCAGGCCAACTACGACGCCCTCACCGGCCTGCCCAACCGCCGCCTCCTCAATGACCGGCTGACCGAGCTGATGAAGAAGGCCCACCGCGACCACGAGAGCATCGCGGTGCTGTTCATCGACCTGGACCGTTTCAAGGAGGTCAATGACGTGCTGGGGCATGACGCCGGAGACCGCCTGCTGGTCGAGGCGGCGCGGCGCATTGTCGGGTGCGTGCGCGAGACCGACACCGTGGCACGGCAGGGTGGCGACGAGTTCACGGTGCTGCTGCCCTGCCAGTCCGACGAGGCCCCCATCGAGCGCATCGCCAGCGACATCATCAGCACCCTCGATCAGCCCTTCACCCTGGGCAATGACCTGGCCTATGTCTCCGCCAGCGTCGGCATCACCCTCTACCCCCGCGACGGCGAGACCCTGGCGACCATCCTGAAGAACGCCGACCAGGCCATGTACCACGCCAAGGACGCCGGCCGGAACCGCTTCAGCTACTACTCGCCGTCGATGCAGGAGCACGCCCAGGCCCGCCTGCAGATGGGCACCGACCTGCGCACCGCCCTGGCCGAGGGGCAGCTCAGCCTGCACTACCAGCCCATCCTGGATCTGACCAACGGCCAGGTGTTCAAGGCCGAGGCGCTGCTGCGCTGGCAGCACCCGACCCTGGGGGAGATCCCGCCCACGGAATTCATCCCGGTCGCCGAGGAGCTTGGCCTGATCGACGCCATCGGCAGCTGGGTCTTCGAGTCGGCGATCGCCACCGTGGCCCGCTGGCGTGCCCTGTGGCCGGCCGACGACCGCGCCAACTGCCCGCTGCAGATCAGCGTCAACGCCTCGCCCCGGCAGTTCACCGGCGGCCGCTCGATCGACGGGCTGCTGACACGCCTGGCCGCCCTCGGCCTGCCCGGCCATTGCGTGGCGATCGAGATCACCGAGGGCATGCTGCTCGACAAGCACCCGGCGGTCGCCGCGCAGCTTGGCCGCCTGGCCGCGGCGGGGGTGCCGGTGACCATCGACGACTTCGGCACCGGCTACTCGGCGATGGCCTACCTCAAGCGCCTGGACATCGACACCCTCAAGATCGACCGCTCCTTCATCCGCGACCTGACCACCGACCCGGGCGATCTGGCCATCGCCGAGGCCATCATCGCCATGGCCCACAAGCTGGGTATCCAGGTTGTCGCCGAGGGTGTCGAAACCCTCGAGCAGCAGAGCCGCCTCAACGATGCCGGCTGCGACTACAGCCAGGGCTTCCTGTTCTCCCGCCCACTGCCCGAAGCCGAGTTCTTCGACCTGATCGCCCGGCACCACCCATGATCGCCCGCATCACGCCCCCCACCCCGGCCCCCGTCGCCCGGCCCGGCAGCCCCGAAGCGCTGCGCCGCTACGACCTGCTGCTGGCCGGCTTCGACCTCCTCGACCAGGCCATCGCGGTGTTCGACGCCGCGCCGCGGCTGGTCACCTGGAACAAGGCCATGCTGCGCCTCCTCGACTTCCCCGAGGACATGGTGCGGGTCGGCACCCCCTTTGAAGACTTCGTCCGCTTCAACCTCCAGCGCGGCGAGTACGGCAACGGCGGCCTCGCCCCCGACGAGATCGAGCGCATCGTGGCCGAACGCATGGCCGCCGTGCGGGCCTTCCAGCCGCACCACGTGGAGCGCACCCGCCCCAATGGCCAGGTCCTGGCGGTGCGCGGGGTACCCATTCCCAACCTGGGCTTCGTCACCCTGTGGACCGACATCACCGAGCAGCGGCGCTACGAGCAGCTCATCGAGCGCCAGAACGCCGAGCTGGAAGACCGCGTCCACGCCCGCACGGCCGAGCTCGAAGCCGCCACCACCCGCCTCGACAACGTGGCCGCCCAGCTGGCCCGCAGCGAGGAGCGCCTGCGCCTGATCATGGATGCCATCCCGGCCCTGATCGCCTACGTGGATGCCGGCGAGCGCTACCGCTTCGCCAACAAGGGCTATGCCGAGTGGTTCGGTCTGGACAAGGACAGCATCGTCGGCCGCAGCATCGCCGAGGTCTTCGGCGCCGAGGCCTACGCCCAGATCAAGCCCTACCTGGACCAGGCCGGTACCGGCGAGCAGGTCAGCTACGAGTACTCCCGCACCAGCGCCTCCGGGCGGCAGGTCTATGCCCGCAGCGCCGTCGTGCCGGAGGCCTCGATCGCCGGCGGCGTGCAGGGCTTCTTCGTGCTATCCATCGACATCACCGAGCAGAAGGCCAGCCAGGCCGCCCTGATCCAGGCCCAGAAGATGGAGGCCGTGGGCCAGCTCACCGGCGGCATCGCCCATGACTTCAACAACCTGCTCACCATCATCACCGGCAACCTGCACACCCTGCGCGACAAGCTCCCCGCCCACCAGGGCTTCGAGGACTACCTCGAGCCGGCCCTGTCGGCGGCGCGGCGCGGCACCGAGCTGATCCGCCGCCTGCTCACCTTCTCGCGCCAGCAGCCGCTGGCACCCAGCCCGGTCGAGGTCGGCGCCCTGGTGCATGGCATGACCCAGCTGCTGTCCCGCTCCCTCACCGAGCGCATCGACATCCAGCTGGAGCTCCCCACCGAGAAGCTCTACGCCCTGGTGGACCCGCACCAGCTCGAGAACGCCCTGCTCAACCTGGCCATCAACGCCCGCGACGCGATGCCCGAGGGGGGCACCCTGACCCTCGCCCTGGCGCGCCGCCATGTGTCACCCAGCCTCGCGCTGCTGGTCGAGGTGCCGGCCGGCGACTACGTCCAGTTCGACGTGTCGGACAGCGGCACCGGCATCGCCCCCGAGCTGCTGCCCCGCCTCTTCGAGCCCTTCTTCACCACCAAGGCCTTCGGCGCCGGCAGCGGCCTCGGGCTGGCCATGGTGTATGGCTTCATCCGCCAGTCGGGCGGCAACATCCGCATCCTCAGCACCCCGGGCAAGGGCACCAACGTGCGCTTCATCGTGCCGATGACGGATGCCCCGCCGGCGACCCCGGCCGCCCCCCGTGGCCCTGCCGCCCTGGCCGGCACCGGACAGCGGCTGACCCTGCTGGTCGAGGACGAACCGGAAGTGCGCAAGGTGATCCGCCAGCAACTCACCGAGCTGGGCTTTCCGGTGATCGAAGCGAGCAACGGCCTGGAAGCCCTGGGCATGCTCGCAGCCGTCGAGGACATCGCCCTGCTGGTCTCCGACACGGTGATGCCCGGCATGGGCGGGCGCGAGCTGGCCGCCTCTGCCCGGGCCCTGCGGCCGCAGCTGCCGATCCTGCTGATCACCGGCTATGCCACCGGCGACGCCACACCGGGCAGCCCGGACATCCCCACCCTGCGCAAGCCCTTCGACCGGGCCAGCCTCGGCGCAGTTCTCGCCGCCCTTGAATATCCGGAGACCCCGGCACCATGACCACCACCGACAAGGACAGCCCCCTGATCTTCATCGTCGAGGATGAAGCCGACATCGCCCGCCTGATCGCCGACACCCTCGGCGAGTACGGCTTCCGCAGCGAGACCTTCGCCACCGGCCGGGCCCTGCTCTCGCGCACCCGCCGGGCCCAGCCCGAGCTGGCCATCCTCGACCTGGGCCTGCCCGACATGGACGGCCTGCAGGTGCTCCGCGAGTTGCAGGAGCAGCACCCCTGCGCGGCCCTGATCCTGACCGGCCGCGACGGCCTGACCGACCGCGTGCTGGGCCTCGAGCTGGGTGCCGACGACTACCTGGTCAAGCCCTTCGAGCCCCGCGAGCTGGTGGCCCGGGTCCGCTCCATCCTGCGTCGCTACCAGAAGGCCGCGGCCAGCGAACCCACCGGGCAGACCGGGGCGCGCTTCTCCGGCTGGCACTTCGACATCGGCCGGCTCAACCTCAGCGCCGACGACGGGCGCGAGATCTCCCTGTCGGCGGCCGAGGCCGCCCTGCTGCAGACCCTGCTGCGCAAGCCCAACAAGATCCTGACCCGGGAACAATTGATCGGCGAACGCGACCTCGACCCCTTCGACCGCAGCATCGACGTGCGCATCTCGCGCCTGCGCCGCAAGCTGGAGGACGACCCGCAGGACCCGAAGATCATCAAGACGGTTTACGGCGCCGGCTACCTGCTGTGCGCCAGCGTGGAATGGGAGTAAGGACGGACGTAAGGGCGCATGGTGCCCCTACGGCTGCGTATCGTCCCGTAAAATGGCGCCTCCTTTAGGAGGGAAACCCAAATCATGACAAGACCATTCAAAGTTCTCGGCGTCCAGCAGATCGCCATCGGCGGCCCGTCCAAGGACCGCCTGCGCACCCTGTGGGTGGACATGTTCGGCCTGGAAGTCACCGGCACCTTCAAGTCGGAACGCGAGAACGTCGACGAAGACATCACCGCCATGGGCAAGGGCCCGTTCAAGGTCGAAGTGGACCTGATGCAGCCCCTCGACCCCGAGAAGAAGCCCGCCGTGCACACCACCCCGCTGAATCACGTGGGCCTGTGGATCGACGACCTGCCCAAGGCCGTCGAGTGGCTCACCGCCAACGGCGTGCGCTTTGCCCCCGGCGGCATCCGCAAGGGCGCGGCCGGCTACGACATCACCTTCCTCCACCCCAAGGGCAACGAAGAATTCCCCATCGGCGGTGAAGGCGTGCTGGTCGAGCTGGTCCAGGCGCCGCCCGAAGTGATCGAGGCCTTCGCCAAGCTGGCCGGCTGATCCTGCGCAGCATCCCGGTGGGCCGGCCTTCGTGCGGAAGGGCCGGCCCACCGCCGTTTACGGCATCACAGCATCTTTGCCTGGAAGGTGTTGCAGGCCCCCAGCTGGCCGCTCTCCATGCCGCGCTTGAACCAGCGCACGCGCTGCTCCGAACTGCCGTGGGTGAAGCTGTCGGGCACCGCGAAGCCCCTGGCCTGCTTCTGCAGGGCATCATCACCAATGGCGGTGGCGGCGCGCAGGGCCTCCTCCACGTCGCCCGCCTCGAGGATGGCGCGGGCCTTGTCGGCGTTCTGCGCCCATACGCCGGCCAGGCAGTCGGCCTGCAGTTCCAGCCGGACCGACAGGGCATTCGACTCCTTCTCGCTGGCCCGGCTGCGCGCTGCCATCACCTTGCCGGAGATCCCGAGCAGGTTCTGCACATGATGGCCGACCTCATGGGCGATCACGTAGGCCTGGGCAAAATCACCGGGCGCCTTGAAGCGGCTCTTCAACTCCTGGTAGAAGGACAGGTCGATATAGACCTTCTGGTCGGACGGGCAGTAGAACGGCCCCATCGCCGCCTGCCCCGTGCCACAGGCCGTGGGGGTGGAACCGGAGAACAGCACCAGGGTCGGTGCGACGTACTCCCGGCCATTGAGCTTGAAGATCTGCTGCCAGGTATCCTCGGTCTCGCCCAGCACCTGGCGGATGAAACGGGTTTCCGGGTCTTTGGCAGGCGCCGCCGCGGAGCGGGTCTCCGCCTGCGGCGGGGGCGCCAGCGCAGCCTGGTTCAGCACCACGCTCGGATCGACACCGAAGTACATCGCCACCAGGGCCAGCACGATGGTCCCGAGGCCGATGCCCTTGCCACCAATGGGCAGGCCGCCACCACCGCCGCCCCGGCGATCCTCGATGTTGTCGCTTTCCCTGCTGTTGTCGAAACGCATCGTCAGTTCCTTTATCTATGAGGCGTGAACAGTGACCGGGGTGAGACAGGGTTTCAAGGTACCGCCCTGGCTGACCATGTCAATTACTGTGTCACAGCCCCGGCTGCACAGACTACCGGACAGCGTCATATCAGCATTTTGCGGCGCAACATTTTTCTTGTGCCTCACCGTTTTTCCATTTATAGTGGTCGATCTGGTGTAAAGCGGTTACACCAAGTCACATCGTCCCTGACCCTCTTCATATCTCCCGTACCAGACGAGAGGTGCCCCTGATCGGTTAGTGCCGATATGCCAGCCTGGCAGCTTCAGGGTCGCCCCTGTTCCGCGCGCATTTCTGCGCAGCGGAACGTTGCCGTTTTTTCTCGCGGGAACCGCACCTGCTACACGATATAAGGAAGCGAACATGGATTTCGCCAGCCTCGGCCTGTCCGAGCACATTGTCAAAGCCGTTAACGAAGCCGGCTATACCGAACCCACCTCCGTCCAGCTGGCCGCCATCCCCGCCGCACTCGCCGGCAAGGATCTCGTGGTCTCCAGCCAGACCGGCTCCGGCAAGACCGCAGCCTTCATGCTGCCCTCCCTGCAGCGCCTGACCATCGAGTCCCCGCTCAAGGCCCGTGGCCCCCGCGTGCTGGTGCTCACCCCCACCCGCGAGCTGGCCGTGCAGGTCACCGACGCCACCAAGCGCTACGGCAAGAACCTGCGCTACGCCAAGGCCGTCAGCGTGGTCGGCGGCATGCCCTACCCGGTGCAGAACAAGCTGCTGTCCAGCCCCTACGAAATCCTGGTGGCCACCCCCGGCCGCCTGATGGACCAGATGAACAGCGGCCGCATCGACTTCGGCCGGCTTGAGATCCTGATCCTCGACGAAGCCGACCGCATGCTCGACATGGGCTTCGTGGACGACATCGAGGCCATCGTGGCCAAGCTGCCGGCCAACCGCCAGACCCTGTTCTTCTCCGCCACTCTCGATGGCCAGGTCGCCCGCATGATGCAGCGCCTGCTGAAGGACCCCGAGCGCATCGAGATCGCCTCGGCCCAGACCCGCCACGAGAACATCGAACAGCGCCTGCTGGTGGCCGACGACATCAGCCACAAGAACCGCCTGCTGGACGGTATCCTGCGTGACGTGGGCGTCGAACAGGCCATCGTGTTCACCGCCACCAAGCGCGACGCCGATGCCCTGACCCTGAACCTGGAATCCCAGGGCCATTCCGTGGCCGCCCTGCACGGTGACATGAACCAGCGCATGCGCACCCGCACCCTGGACCAGCTGCGTCGCGGCCATCTGCGTGTGCTGATCGCCACCGACGTGGCCGCCCGCGGCATCGACGTGCGCAGCATCAGCCACGTGATCAACTACGACCTGCCGAAGGTTGCAGCCGACTACGTGCACCGCATCGGCCGTACCGGCCGTGGCGGCTCCAGCGGCATCGCCATCAGCCTGGCCGAGCGCCGTGATGTGCGCCTGCTGCGCGCCATCGAACGCTACACCCGCCAGCCCCTGGCCGTGCACACCATGCCCGGTCTGGAGCCGCGCAGCACCATGCCGGCCGACGACCGCCGCCCCGGCGGCCCCCGCCGTGACGGCCGTGGTTTCGGTGGCAATGGTGGCGGCCGCTTCGGTGACAAGCGTCCCTCCGGCGGCTTCGGCGGCGGTGCCGGTCGGTTCGACCGGGAACAGCGCCGTGACGACGGCCGCCCGGCCAGCCCCTTGGCCGGCCAGAGCGAGGGCCGCCGCGACGTCCGCGGTGCCGCGCCCCGCCGCGCCGACCGCTCCCCGAGGTCGGAAGAGCCCACGTCTGAACTACAGTTACGAATCA
>CALBTT010000158.1 GCA_937967645.1 uncultured Zoogloea sp. | reverse complement strand
GTGTCGTTCCTTTCAAGGTTAACACCTGAGCAGGATTTCACTGGGTCAATACAAGAGGCGCATAGCTGCCCGATCCGGGCCAGAAGCCCAAAGGCGGCATTGGCCGACAAGCCGTCCCCCCCAGCCACCAAAACCGATAGCTCCGATGCCCCAAAGCCCGGAATCCGCATCCGACACGCCTCCCCCCACAGCCCGGCACTTCCTCTTGACTCCTGACCCATCCATCTGTTTTAACTGAAAAATCATGAACTCATGGCGCCGCTCCCAGCCCTCTCGCAGCGGCAGAATGTCATCTCTCAGCGATTGCGAGACAACATTCTGCCGCTGCGAGACGTCTGGCAATGATTGCGAGACATCCTTCTGCCGTTGAGGGATATCTCCTGACTATTGCCAGACGTCTGGCTGCGGCAGCGGGACGTCTTTCTGTCGCGGCGAGATTACTCTGGACTATTGCTGGACGTCTCGCAGCCGCTGCGAGACATCTTTTTGCTCTGGCTAGACGTCTCGCAATCGTTGCGGGAGGTGGGGCAGGGGCTGCGAGGGATGACGCGGGTGGGGAAGGGCGTGTGGCTGGGGCGGCGAGGTGTGTGGGAGCCGCTGCGTGGGGGCGTTCGCAGGTGGCGGGTTGTCGGTGGGAGGGGCGGGCGTTGAGGGGGGGGGAGGGGACTGGCCCGGCCGGGCCTTTAGGGTATGGGTGGGGCTCGGGCGGCAGGGCTCTTTCCGGGCGCTTGGGCGCATCCGTAACCCCGTGTAAAACACCCCGCCGAGGTGCTGGGATGGCTTGATTGCTGCGGCGCACAAAGGCATCATTCAAGTCCCTCCCCTTACGAACGTCCGGAGTGGCCGCCTATAAGGTCGCCCGGGGTTCTCCCTGTAGAAACATGAACATGCAGCTCAGCCTGATCGCCGAATTAGGCGATGAACTTCTGGCGGCCTTGCAGGAAGGCCGCAGTATTGCGCCGCTCACCGAGCGCTACCCGGATCTCGGCGTCGACGACGCCTACCGTATCTCCCGCCATGTCCTGGCCCGGCGCGAAGCGCTGGGCGAGAAGGTGGTGGGCAAGAAGGTGGGCGCCACCAGCGCGGTGGTGCAGCAGATGCTCGATGTGCATGCACCGGACTTCGGTTTTCTTACCGACGCCATGCAGCACCCGGACGATTCGGCCATCTCCTTGTCCCGCTGCGGCCTGATCCAGCCGCAGGTCGAGGGTGAGATCGTCTTCAAGCTCAAGGCCGACCTGACCGGCCCCGGAGTGACCCGCGAGGCGGTGCTGGCTGCCACCGAGTGGGTGGCGCCGGGCTTCGAGATCGTGGACTCGCGCATCGACGACTGGCAGATCCGCATGGCGGACACGGTGGCCGACAACGCCTCCTGTGGCCTGTTCATCGTCGGCGAGCGGCGGACCCCGCCGGATGACGTGGATCTGGCCTCCCTGCGCATGGAGTTGTGCCGCAACGGCGAGCCGGCCGGCAGCGGCATCGGCGCCGCGCTCCAGGGGCACCCGGCCGAATCGGTGGCCTGGCTGGCCAACACCCTCTGGGAGATGGGCATTCCCCTGCGGGCGGGGGAGCTGGTGCTGTCCGGCTCGATGGGCCACCTCACGCCGGTACGGGTCGGTGACCGGCTCGAGCTGGAGATCGATATCCTCGGCGGCTGTTCGGTGCGCTTCGTGCGCTGAGCGGCGCCCGGCCGCCGCCGGGCTTCAGAGGCCGCGGCCTTCCAGGTCCTTCTCGAAGGCCGCGATCACGGCTTTGTCCTGGCTGTCGTAGCGTTCGCCCGGGTGCTCCTGCCAGTTCTGGTCGGTGAGCAGGGTGGGTTCGTTGTCGTCCTGGAAGGCGTACAGAAACTGCTCGCCCGGCGCCCGGTACACACTGAACAGGGCGTTGGAGTAGACCACCGGCAGCGGCGTGCTCAAGGCCCCGATCTCCACATCGTAGAGCTCGCAGGCGGCGTTCAGGGCGTTGTCGTAGCTGTCTTCAAACGGGCAGTCGTGATAGTTGTCGGCATTGATCTCGATGCCGGCCGCCTCATACACGTAGCCGTTGGCCTGGGGCACGTGCCAGATGGCGAAGTCGATGTGTTCGAATACCTTGGTGACGCGGTCGCTCATGCTTGTTCCTCGGGAAGTGGCCGCCATTGTAATGGCCTTTCCGTGTGCCTCCGCACGGCCGTGGTGAGAGCTGGCCTGCCCTGATTTGCAACACTGTGCCGTGGCGAGTGGATCGCAGTTGTCCACCGTCGTGACATGGTGCGACACGGCATGAGGCGTTGTGCTGGCGTAGTTGCGCTCCAGGGCGGCGCTTCCACCCGGCTGGCATGGGGCTTGCCCTGCTTTCCCCGTCTCCGCTGTCCTGGCGGAGACTTTTCCTGTGCAGGCTGGGAGGGAGGACATGGGTATGGCGGACGCAACAGGCTTGTGGCGGCAATTGCTGCAGATCCAGGAACCGTGGACGGTGCGCGAGTGCCGGGCCGACGAATTCAACCGCTGCATGGAGATCCGGGTCGGCGTCGAGGCGCCGCGGGGCTGGTTCCGCCTGGGGCGGAGCACGGCCGCCGGCGAGGAGTTCGTGTGGCGGCACATCGGCTTTGGCGACTGGCGGGTGCGCCTGAGCGTCATCGTGCCGCAGGGCAGCGAGCCGCCGCGCCATGCCTGGGCCGGCGAGGTCGGCATGCCCTTCACCCGCGCGCTGGACCGGGAGGTGCTGGCCTTGCTCGGCGAGGGCGTGGGCATGACGGGCGTGTGCTCCCTGCTCGACATCCCGATGTCGGAGCTGTGGCGTTACCGCCATGCCATCGACAACGGCAAGCTCTCGGTGGATGCCTACGCGTCGAGCAAGGCGGTGCCGGCGCCGGCTGCCAATGAGCCGGCCGGGAGCGCCTCGTCCCGGGTGCCCGATGTGGCAGACCCGGTATGGCAGCGCCTGGTGGAGGGCAGCCTGGAGATCGATGTGCGGGTGCTCGGGCTGCAGATGCTGCTGTCGCGCCTGCGCAGCCAGGCGGCCCTGATCGCCGATGAGCAGGTGCGGGCGGTCAAGCTGCGCGAGCTGCACCGTTACTTCGTGCGCAACGAACGCATGCTGGCCCACGAGCTGGGCCAGATGTCCCTGGCGGAGGCAGCATGAGCGCGAACCAGCCGATCAACCGCCTGATGACGCCGGACGAGGCCGCCGGCCTGATCCGCGAGGGCCGCTTCCTGATGCTGGCTGGCGACGAGGCGGCCCTGCGCCAGCTGCCGGCGGGCAACTGGATGGGCGGCACGATGCCCTACTTCATGGACGAGACGGGTGGGGTGAGCAGCCGCGAGCGCCTCTTCGTCACCGAGCTGCCGGTCACTGCGGGAACGCCGCAGCTGCGCTTCTACGATGTGGCGGGGCTCGACCAGGTGTGCGTGGATGGGCCGGACAACGGCTACAGCCTGATCATCATCCCGGCCTTCTCGGCGGTGCATTCCCTGTATGCGCGGCGCGCCCCGGCCTTCGAGGACATGTTCATCAAGCCGGTTACCGGCTGGGTGGCGGGCTGCCACCTGGACGACCTGGGGCGGGCCACGCCGCAGGTGGTGCTGGGCAGCGGCCCGCACTTCGATGCCGAGCGGGCGGTGGTGATGCACGTGCCCCTGCCCGACGAGGCCTATGCCCGCATCGACATCCTCAACGCCATGGCGCAGGGCGGCGAGGACAGCCTGCGCTTCGCCGAGACGGGCTTCTCGGCGTCGGCCTGCACGGTGAACGGCGAGCCGCGAAACCTGGCGGAATATCTGCTGGCCCGCGGAGCGGACCGTCGCCTGCCGCTGGTGGCGGATTACGGCGGCGCGTCGGTTAACGTGTCCATCAAGGCGATCGATGGCGAGGCCGGCCGCGTGGACTTCTACGCGCCGGTGTTCGACGACGTGGAGTACCGCCTGGCGGCGCCGGTGGATTTCTCGGTGCCGCCGCTCGAGCACGGCCTGGAGCCGGCCCTGTGGTCGTGCAACTGCATCCTCAACTACGCCTACTGGGGACTGGAGGGGCGCAGCACCGGCACGCCGCCCGGGCCGATGAGCTTCGGCGAGATCGCCTATCTGCTGCTCAACCAGACCCAGGTGTGCCTGCGTATCGGGCAGGACTGAGGGACAAGGCTGAGCGACAGGACTGAGGGGCAGGGCCGAAGCCCTGCCCGCTGCTCAGTGGATGCGCGGGGCGGGGACGCCCAGGTGGAAGCCCTGGGCGTAGTCCACGCCCATCTCCCGCAGGGCGCTGAGGATCTCTTCCGATTCGACGAACTCGGCGATGGTGAGGATGCCGAGCTCCTTGCACAGCCGGGTGAGGTTGCGGACCAGGATGGTGTCCACCTTGGAGCGCACGATGTTCTTCACGAAGGCACCATCGATCTTCACGTAGTCGAAGCTCAGCTCGCGCAGGTAGTGGAAGGAGTTGTAGCCGCTGCCGAAGTCGTCCAGGGCAAACAGGAAGCCCTTCTTGCGCAGGTCGCTGAGGAATTTGCGCATGTGGGTCATGTCGCCGATGGCGTCGCGTTCGAGGATCTCGAAGACGATGACGCTGGGCGGAATGCCCAGCTCGGAGCACAGCTGTTCGGCGTAGCCGAGGATGCCGCGGCCCTGGATCTCCTGCGCCGACAGGTTGATGAACAGGCGGAAGGGGGCCTGGCCCGCATCCAGCCTGGCGCGGGCAGCCCGCAGGGCCTGGTCGATGATGGTGCGGTCGAGGTCGCGACCGAGGCCGTACTTCTCGATGGTCTCGATGAACATGCCGGCCGACAGGGTGCGTCCGTCGGGTTCGATGATGCGGGCCAGGGTCTCGCAGGCGATCGGCTCGCCGGTGCGCACATCGATGATGCGCTGGTAGAAGGGCACCACCCGGCCTTCACGCAGGGACAGGCGCAGCTTCTCGGCGTAGTCGCGGGTCAGCCGGCTGGCCTGGATGCGGTCTTCCACCGACTCCAGGGTGCCGATGCCGTCCTTGCCCAGCTCCTTGGCGCGGTACAGGCCCAGGTCCACCCCGGCCATCAGGTCGGAGAGGCTGCGTGCATCGTTGGGGTAGGTCACCACGCCGATCGAGGTGGTGACGTGGAAGCGTCGCCCTTCCTCGCTCTCGAAGGTCATCTGGCGCAGCTCGGTACGCAGCTTCTCGGCCACGATCATGGCGCCGTCGGCGCCGGTCTCCACCAGGATGATGGCGAACTCGTCGCCGCCGATGCGGGTGGCCAGGTCGCCGTTGCGCATGATCGAGCGCATGCGCTCGGCCACCTGCTGCAGCACCCGGTCACCGCAGGGGTGGCCGTAGGTGTCGTTGACGTCCTTGAAGTCGTCGAGGTCGAGCATCAGGATCGAGAACTGGTGCTTGTGGCGCTCCGAGCGCCCGACCTCGTAGCCCAGGATCTCATTGAAGTAGCGCCGGTTGTGCAGGCCGGTGAGGGGGTCGTGGGTGGAGTAGTACTCGAGCTCCGAGAGGGTCCGGTTGAGGGCCTTGGAGGAGCCCACCACCATCACCATGACCGCCAGGATGGAGTGGATGACGCTGCTCTCCTGGGGCGTCAGATCGTCCATGGAGGCGTAGGCGATGCCGAGCAGGCCGGCCAGGTTGGAGGCCTCGATGTCCTGGACCGGCACAGTGATCATGCGGATGTTCTCGATACTGCCCACATCCCGCCCCTTGCGCCCCGGCACCTGGAACTCCTCGATGTCGAGGGCCACGTCGGGCGGCAGTTTGAGGTGGGCCACCATGTCCCGCGACAGGTTGTTGCGGGCGGCGTCCTTCACCTCCTGCGGGAATGTCCCCATGTAGTAGATGTACAGGGACAGGGCGTTCTCTTCGGCGAAGGCGATGAAGAACAGGTCGAAGGGGAAGTAGTCGTGGAAGCCGAGCAGCACTTCCTGCACGAAGGCCTTCCACTGGGTCACCTTCTCGTGCGACAGCACGATGGTCTCGAGGACCTGGCTCTGGCGCTCCAGCAGGTCCTTCTCGAGCAGGGTGCCGGCCAGGCTGCGGGAGGTACGGTCGAACTCGAGCATCGCCTGCTGCAGGTCGCGGGCGTTCTGCTGCCACTTGCGGCGGCGCTCGTCGAGGAGCAGGTTGAGGGTGCGGTCCAGCCGCTCGCAGCGTGCCACCGAGCGGGACAGCCCATCGGTGATGGCCGCGCGTTCCTGCGCGTTCAGGTTGAGCTTGCCGATCTGGTCGATGGCCTGACGCAGGCCCTCCAGCAACTCGATGTGGGTGCTCTGCGTCATTTCGGTGACGCTGGAGGCGAAGCGACGGTTGCGGGTCTGGTTTTCGAAGAGGGCGGCGAAGTTCTCGAGGACGCGCTGGCGCATTGCCTCCTGGCCTTCCGGCAGCAGCGGGACGAGGGCGCTCATGCGTCTCCGATCCCCCGGAAGCGGCCCGCCGCTTCCATCAGGTCAACGCCGCACTCCAGGTGGCGGAACCACTCCAGGAAGGCCGGCACCGCCGCACCGCGGTAGACCGGGCCGTGCTGCGGGGCAATCATGTCGATGGGCAGCTTCGACACCATGTCCACCCACAGGCGGGTGGCCCGGTTGGAGGCCATGTAGCGGCGGTGGAAGCCCTCGATGTAGGGGAGGTGGGCCTGGAAATCGTCCACGAAGGGCGTGTCCTCGCCGTCGGGCATCATCGCGGCGCCGATGTCGCCGGTGAACAGGATGCGCGACACCGGGTCGTACACATTGATCTGCCCCTCGGAGTGCAGGAAGTGGGCGGGCAGCAGCTCCAGATGGAAACCCGGCGTGATCTCGCAGTGCATGCCCTCGTCGGGCACCCCGACAAAGCGCTCCATGGAGGGCAGCCCGTAGTGCGGCAGGAAGCGCAGCCAGATGCGCGAGACGTAGACCGGTGCGTTGCTGATCTCGAGCCAGGTGCCGAGGCCTCCGACGATGTCCGGGTCCTGGTGCGACAGCATGATCGCCCTGAGCGCGTCGGGGCCGATGTAGCGGAGCATTTCCGAGAGTACCCGCGGCATCACGCCGAAGCCACCCGGGTCGAGGAGCACGCCGTGCTCGCCGTTGACGATCAGATACTGGTTGGAGCGGATACCGTCTTCTTCACCGGGTTCGCTTTCGTTCAGCAGGATGAAGCGATGAGTCTCCGTGCTGAACAGGGGGATGTTGCGCATGCAGTTGTTTCCTAAAATATTGCACTTTTGTTAATCAGTGTAGCGTGAACCCTTCTATCAGCGCTTTGAGGCGACCTGAGGTTTGAAGGAGTTCCTGGGCGGCCCGGGTGGCGCAGCGGGCGGCTTCCTGGTTGTCCTCGATGCGCTGGGTGATGCGCTCCATGCTCCGCGCCACGTCTTCGCTGGCCTGCGTCTGCTCCACCGTGGCGCTGGAAATCTGGCGGGATCTTTCGGTCACTTCGTCGGCTGCGCCCGTGACGTTGCCCAGGTCGCCGGCGCCCTGCTGCAGGTGGGTGATGGTGGCTTCGACCTCCCGCCGGGCCGATTCCATGGCCTCCACCGCCAGGCCCGACATGGCCTGGATCTGATCCACCGTGGCGGTGATCTCCTGGGTGCTCGCGGCGGTGCGCTCGGCCAGGGTGCGCACTTCGTCGGCCACCACCGCGAAACCGCGCCCCTGTTCGCCGGCGCGGGCAGCCTCGATGGCAGCGTTGAGGGCCAGCAGGTTGGTCTGGCTGGCCAGCGCGGAGATCACGCCGGTGATGTTGCCGATCTGCTGGATGGCCTGGGACAGGGCGGTCACCGTGGTGCCGGACTGGGCCATGGCATCGACGACCTGGCGGGTCATCGACACGGTCTGGCCGATGCGCTGGTTGCCGGTCTCGATCAGGGTCTGGACCCGGTTGGCCGCGTCGGAGGTGTCGGTCGCGTTGCTGGCCACCTCGCGGACCGACACGCTCAATTCTTCGGTGGCGGCGGTGACGCTCTGGGCGTCGTCGAACTGGTGGGCCGACTGTTCGCTTACCTGGGCGATCTGCTGCTCCAGGTCCCGGCTGCGGGCCTCGATCGTGTCGGCGGTCGTGGCGATGTCGTCGAGCATGGCCAGCAGGTTCACCTGCATCCCGGCGAGCTGGCAGAACAGCAGGCCGGTCTCGTCCCGGCTGCTCACTTCCAGTTCATTGGTCAGCTTGCCTTCGGCGACCCGGTTGAAGAAGTGGACCGCGCGGGCCAGCGGGCGGTCGATCTTGATCGTGAAGTAGATGCCGATGGCGATGGCGGCGAGGCTGTTGAGCAGGGCCGCCGCGCCCACCACCGGCAGCATGTCGGCCTGGAGCAGGCCGGCCAGGGCAGGCACGGCGAAACCTGCCGAGACCAGGGAGATGGCCCCCATGATGGCCCACAGGCGGGTGCTGAAGGACACGCGGCCGAGCAGCCCGGGCCGCACCGCCGGGAAGCTCGCCCGCTTCTCGCGGATCCGCTGGTATAGCGCTTCGGCCTGGCGGACCTGCTCCCGGCTGGGTTCGGTACGCACCGACATGTAGCCGACGACCTGCCCGTCCTTGCGAATCGGCACCACCGCGGCCTTGACCCAGTAGAAGTCACCGTTCTTGCAGCGGTTCTTGACCAGGCCATGCCAGGGCAGGCCACTCTTCAAGGTGCCCCACAGATCAGCGAAGGCCTCGGGGGGCATGTCCGGGTGCCGCACCAGGTTGTGGTGCTGGCCGATCAACTCCGCCCGGCTGAAACCGCTGATGTCGACAAAGGCCTCGTTGGCGTAGGTGATCACACCCTGCGTATCGGTCTTGGACACCAGGTAGCGTCCCGAAGGAAACGGGACTTCGCGCTGGGTGACGGGCTGGTTGATCTTCATGGGGGTCCCTCTCTAGTCAGGGGCCGACTCGGATGAAGTCGGACTAGGTGTTGATCCGGGCGCGCGCTGCACTTAATGGGTCAAGCTACTTGTCTCGTTCAAACGATAACAGCCCGGGCGACAGCTGTATGTCAGGATTTCCTGAATCGAGGGGGAGGGCGTGCAGGGCGCGTGCAGGGTGATGCAGGGGGCGTGTAGGGTGCGTGTAGGGTGCGTGTAGGGGCGACTTCAGTCGCCCGCGGACGTTGATCTACACACGATGGGCGACTGAAGTCGCCCCTACATCGGCCCCTACAGGGCCCCGAGACGCGCCCCTACATTTACAGGGGGTCGGTTACACCCGGTCGGTTCCGTCGCCGGTCAGGCCGTGGCGGATGGTGTAGCGCAGCAGGTCGGCGTTGTTGTCGATGCCGAGCTTCTCCATCAGGCGCATCTTGTGGGTGCTGACGGTCTTGGGGCTGAGGTGCAGGCGCTCGGCGATGTCGCCCAGGGGCAGCCCGGCGGTGATGCCTTCCAGGACCTGGCGTTCCCGCTCGGACAGCGCCAGGTGCGGCGCCCCGCCGGGCTCCAGCTGTGTGGCGGGGTGGGGCCGCGCCTGCAGGGCCGGGTCGATGAAGCGTTGTCCGCGGACCACCCGGCGGATGCCGTCGAGCAGCACTTCCGGTTCGCTGCCCTTGGTGACGTAGCCGTTGGCGCCGGCCTTGAGGGCCCGGTCCACGATCTGTCCCTCGTTGTGCATGGACAGGACAAGGATGGGCAGGGTGATCCCGCTGTCCCGCAGGTGGCGGATCAGGGCGATGCCGGAGAGGCCGGGCATCGCCATGTCGAGCAGCAGGATATCCGCTGCCACGGCGGCGAGCAGCCCTGTGATCTCGTCCCCGCGGGTGGCTTCGCCGGCGGTGGTGATGTCGAGGGTGGTGGCGATGATCTGCATCAGCCCGCTGCGGACGATGGCGTGGTCATCGGCGATGAGGACGCGGATCATGCTGCGGCGGCGTCCAGCAGAGGGATGAAGATGGACAGGCCGACCCCCGCGCCAGGGCTCGTGTCGAGCCGGAGGTGTCCGCCCAGGGCGCGGACGCGCTCTTCCATGCTGAGCAGGCCGAAGCCCCGGGAAGGGGAGGGGGCCTTGGGGTTGAAGCCGCGGCCGTCGTCCTGGATCTGCAGGTTGAGGTGTGTTTCCGCGCGGCGCAGGGTGATCCGCACCTCGCTGGCTTCCGCATGGCGCACCACGTTGGTCAGGGACTCTTGCACCACACGGAAGACGACGGTGGCCCGGTCCTCGTCGAGTTCGATGTCGTCCTCGCCGATGTCGAGGCGGCAGCCGATGCCCGAGCGTGTCTCCAGGTCTTCCGCCAGCCACTCGAGGGCGGCCACCAGTCCCAGGTCGAGGGCCGCCGGGCGCAGATTGCTGGAGATGCGGCGCACGGTCTCCATGGTGTCGTCGAGCAGGCCGCCCATGCTCCCGGCCAGGCGCAGCAGCTCGGGGTTGTGGCCGAAGCCGAGGCGCAGCAGCGAGATGTCGAGCTTGAGGGCGGTCAGGCGCTGGCCCAGGTCGTCGTGGATCTCCCGGGCGATGCGGGCCCGCTCGTCCTCGACGAGGGTCTTCTGGTGGCCGGACAGGGTGCGCAGGTCGTGTTCGACCTTCTTCTGGTAGTCGATGCTGATCATCTGTCCCAGCGTGCTGGTGACCCGGCCGTCCTTGTCCACCACCGGGCTGACCACCATCAGGGCCCATACCACCTGCCCGTCCTTGCGGATGTAGCGCTTCTCCTGCTGGTAGCGGTGCTCGCCCTGGTCCAGCACGCGGGCCCGCCCGCGCAGGTTCTCGTCGAGGTCGTCCGGGTGGGTGATGTCCTGGTAGGACAGGTTCAACAGCTCTGCCTCGGTGTAGCCGGTGAAGTCGCACATCGCTTGGTTCACCCGGATGTAGCGGCCCGCCGGGTCTGCCACGGCCATGCCGATCGAGGCGCCGTCGAAGGCGCCGCGCAGCAGGTCGCGGTCGGTGTGCCAGGCGCGGCGGGTGCGCAGCAGGGCGATCAGCAGTGCGACGGCGGCCAGGAGTGGCAGGAAGGAGAGGAAGGCTGGGAGGCTCATCGGGGCGGATGTGATTTTCGGCGCATTCTGATGTTAACAAGGGCTTCGCGGGAATAAATCGGGTGCCCGCCCGTGAGTTCGTCACACTCCACATGGAGGTCTGCCAGCATCATCCATCCCGACCCCCGACTCACGTGCAGACCAGGCCCTTGAACCCTTCTTCGATGCTCCGGCATGTTGCCCCCTTGCTGTACCGCTTTGTGGTCGCAGCCACCCTGGCCACCGCTGCCGCGGGAGGCCATGCCGGCGTGCGTGACAGCGGCCCTGGCGAGGCGCCTGAATGGAGCGATGAGCCGCCAGCCTTGGCGCGCCTGCTGGAGAACGGCTTCCGCGCCGAGGTGAACCGCCAGCCCGGCCAGGCCGCGGCCAGTTACTGCGCAGCGGCCCGGGACGGCAGCGTGGAGGGGCAGTACCGCCTGGGACGCCTGTACCTGAACGGCCACGGGGTGGCCCGCGACACGCAGATCGGCGCCACCCTGCTGTCCATCGCCGCCCAGCGCGGCCACGAGAAGGCTCAGGCCGAGGTGACGCCGCTGGCGGTCGCCGAGAAGCTGCCGGACTGCCTGGTGACCGGCAAGGCGCCGGAGGTGATGCTTGCCGACAGCGGCGAGCCGGTACCCCACGAGGTGGTGGAGCGCTTCGTCAAGGCCCTGCCGGCCGACAAGCGCCGCCACGCCCAGCTGGTGCAGAAGCTGGCCGTGCGCTTCAACGTCGATCCGCGCCTGGCTCTGGCCATCGTGCGGACCGAATCCAACTTCGATGCCGCCGCCCGCTCGCCGAAGAACGCCATGGGCCTGATGCAGCTGATCCCCGACACCGCCGAGCGTTTCGGTGTGCGCGATGCACTGGACCCGGAGCAGAACGTGCGCGGCGGCCTGGCCTACCTGCGCTGGCTGCTGCAGCAGTTCAAGGGCGATGTGGCCCTGGCCGCTGCCGCCTACAACGCCGGCGAGGGCAACGTGACGCGCTACAAGGGCGTGCCCCCCTTTGCCGAGACCCAGGAGTACGTGCGGCGGGTCCTCGCCTTCTACCGTTCACCGCGCCACGCCGAGGTGCTGCGCGGCTGATTTGTGCCGGGGCCCTTCACCGGGCCCGTGCCTTTCCTGTACTTTCTCTCCGCATCCATAACAACAGGGTACGGAGAACATGCATCTTCAGCAGTTTTACATCGGCGGCCAGTGGGTCGCCCCCAGCGGCGCAGCGCGCCTCGACGTGATCAACCCGGCCACCGAGGAGGCCGTGGCGAGCATCGCCGCCGGCGGTCCGGCCGATGTGGACCGGGCGGTGGCGGCAGCCCGTGCGGCCTTTCCGGCGTTCTCCGCCACCTCGCGGGAGGCGCGCCTGGCGCTCTTCGAGCGCATCGCCGTGGCCTACAAGAAGCGCTTCGACGACATGGCCCGGGCCATCTCGGCCGAGATGGGCGCGCCCTACAAGCACCTGGCCAGCAGCGCCCAGAGTGGCTCCGGCCTCAACCATTTCAAGTCCGCCGCGCGGGCCCTGGCGAACTTCGAGTTCGAGTACAGCCAGGGCGATACCCGCATCCTGCGCGAGGCGGCCGGCGTGTGCGCGCTGATCACTCCGTGGAACTGGCCGGCCAACCAGATGGCCTGCAAGGTCGCCCCGGCGCTGGCGGCGGGCTGCACCATGGTGCTCAAGCCCTCCGAGCTGGCGCCCCTGTCGGCCATCGTGCTGGCCGAGATCCTCGACGATGCCGGCGTGCCGGCCGGCGTGTTCAACCTGGTCAATGGCGATGGCGCCGGCGTGGGGGCCGCCCTGTCGGCCCACCCGGACGTGGACATGGTGTCCTTCACCGGCTCGACCCGCGCCGGGCGCGCGGTGATGAAGGCTGCGGCCGACACCATCAAGAAGGTCGCCCTGGAGCTGGGCGGCAAGTCGGCCAACATCCTGCTCGACGATGCGGACTTCCCGCGGGCGGTGAAGCAGGGCGTATTGACCCTGATGACCAACAGCGGCCAGAACTGCAACGCGCCCTCGCGCATGCTGGTGCCCCGTGACCGCCTGGCCGAGGTGGAGGCCCTGGCCGCCGCCGCGGCCGCCAAGGTGGTGGTGGGCGATCCGCAGGCCGAAGGCACGACCATGGGGCCGGTGGCCAACCGGGCCCAGTTCGAGCGGGTCCAGGCCTTCATCGCCGGCGGCGTGGCCGAGGGCGCGCGCCTGGTCGCCGGCGGCCCGGGCCTGCCGGAGGGGTTGGAGAAGGGCTTCTTCGTGCGGCCGACCATTTTCAGCGACGTGACGCCGGCCATGACCATCGCCCGGGAGGAGATCTTCGGGCCGGTGCTGTCGATCCTGCCTTACGCCGACGAGGAGGAGGCCGTGCGCATCGCCAACGACACCGTCTACGGCTTGTCGGGTTATGTGTCGTCCAGCGACCCGGCCCGCGCCCGGGCGGTGGCACGCCGCCTGCGCACCGGCAATGTCCACCTCAACAATGCGCCGCTGGACAGCAACGGCCCCTTCGGCGGTTACAAGCAGTCCGGCCTGGGCCGGGAGTGGGGCGGCTGGGGCATCGAGGAGTTCCTCGAGGTCAAGGCCATCCTCGGCTACGGCGAGGCTTGAGGCCGGCGCCCGATGCTCCTGGTTGCCCTTGTCTGCCTTGGCCTGCTGGTGCTCACCACGGTGATCCACTACGAGGTGTTGCGCGGTCTGTCCGACGCGCTGCCGCGGCTGGCCATTCCGCCGCGGGCCAAGTTGATCGTGGTCATCGTGGCGGCCTTCCTGGCCCACGGCGTCGAGATCCTGCTCTACGCCGCGGCCATCTGGGGCCTGGTGCGCTTCCCCGCGCTGGGCACGCTGGGGGATTCGACCCGCTTCGGTTTCGACATCTCCCTGTATTTTTCGGCCGAGACCTTCACCTCCCTGGGTTACGGTGACGTGGTGCCCGGGGGCGACCTGCGCCTGCTGGCAGGGGCCGAGGCCCTCAATGGCCTGCTCCTGATCGGCTGGTCGGCGTCCTACGCCTACATCGCCATGGAGCGCTTCTGGAACGGCGGCCCGGCCGCCGGGCCGGAGCACTGAAGGAGGGGGGCGATGCGCCTGTTGGTGGTGGAAGATGACCTGACCCTGGCGGCCGGTCTGATCGAAGGCCTGGGACGCGAGGGCTTTCAGGTGGATCACCTGGCCGCGGCCGAGCCGGCCGAGGCGGCCCTCGGGCACACCGCCTATGACCTGGCGGTGGTGGATATCGGCCTGCCCGGCATGGACGGGCTCGAGTTGATCCGGCGGGTGCGCCGGCGCGGCCTGCTCACGCCGGTCCTGATCCTCACCGCCCGCGACGGGCTGGATGACCGGGTGGTGGGCCTGGATGTGGGCGGCGACGACTACCTGGTCAAGCCCTTCCTGCTGCCCGAGCTGCTGGCCCGGGTGCGCGCCCTGATCCGGCGCAGCCGGGCCGCCGCCAGCATGGTGCTGTCGCTGGGGCCCTTGGTCCTGGACGTGCAGCGCCATACCGCCAGCCTGGGCGGCGAGGCGCTGGAGCTGACGGGGCGCGAATGGGAGGTCCTGGAGCAGCTGGTGCTGGCCATGCCCCGGGTGGTGGCCAAGCAGAAGCTGGCCGACAGCCTCAGCCAGTGGGACAAGGAGATCACCCCCAACGCGGTGGAGATCTATGTGTCGCGCTTGCGCGGCAAGCTGGCCGGCAGCGGGGTCACCGTGCGCACGGTGCGGGGCATCGGCTACCGCATCGAGGAGGAGGCGCCGGATGCCCGGTAATGCCGAGGGCCGCACCCTCCGCCGCCGCCTGCTCACCTTCATCTCCTGGCCGCTGCTGGTGCTGCTGGGCATCAGCGTGGTGGCCGACTACCGCTCGGCCGTCAGCATCGCCGGCGAGGCCTACGACAGCGCGCTGGGCAGCACGGTGGTGGCGCTGGCAACCCGCCTGGAGCGGGACGACGACGACCTGGACATCGAGGTGGACATCCCGCCCGCCGCCGACGAGATCCTGCGCAGCGACGCGGTGGATGAAGTGGCCTACGTGGTCTTCGATACGCAAGGCAAGGTGGTGGCCGGCGATCCGCGCCTGCTGGCGCTGCCCCGGCCCCAGGTGGCCAACCGGACCATCCTGCAGGACGCACTGCTGGATGGCAGGAAGGTGCGCTCGGCCAGCTACCTGTACCAGAGCGAGCGCCTGCAGGCCACCGTGATCGTCACCGAGACCATCCTCAAGCGCCAGCGGGCGGCCAATCGCATCCTGGCCATGACCTTCTGGCCCAATCTGCTGCTGATCGCCTCGGCGCTGATGCTGGTGTATTTCGGGGTGCGCTTCGCCCTCAAGCCCCTGGATACGCTGGGCAAACGCATTGCCGAGCGGGGCAGCATGGATTTCAGCCCCCTGGTGGAGGCCGACGTGCCCGGCGAGGCGCGCCCCCTGGTGCGCTCCATCAACCGCCTGATGGGCAGCCTGGACCGGGCCGGACGGGCCCAGCAGGCCTTCCTGTCGAATGCCGCGCACCAGCTGCGCACGCCGCTGGCGGGCCTGCAGACCCAGCTCGACCTGGCTGCCGATGCGCTGCCCGAAGAGGCCCGGCCGCGGATCCGCCACCTGCAGGATGCCAGCCACCGGCTGTCCCACTTCACCCATCAGATGCTGGCCCTGGCCCGCTCGTCATCGGAAGGGGCGCTGATCAGCGATCACCGCCCGGTCGAGCTGGCCAGCCTGCTCGAGGAGGCCGCCTCCGACCTCCTCGACGGGGCGCTCGCCAAGGGCATCGACCTGGGCTTCGAGGCGGAGGCGGTCCAGGTGGACGGCTCCCGCTGGATGCTCCGGGAGATGCTGGCCAACCTCATCGACAACGCCATCCACTACACCCCCGCCGGGGGGCGCGTGACCGTGCGCTGCGGGCCTGGCGAGGAGGGCCGCGTGTTCGTGGAGGTGGAGGACGACGGGCCGGGCATTCCGGAGGAGGAGCGCGACAAGGTCTTCGAGCGTTTCTACCGGGTGCCGGGGAGCACCGGGGCGGGAACCGGCCTCGGCCTGGCCATCGTCCGCGAGGTGGCCGACCGCCACGGAGGTGAAGTGCTCATCGGCAGCGGCGCAGACGGCCGCGGCGCCCGCATCCGGGTGAGCTTTTCCGGCTGAGCGTCGCACTGCGCCGATCGGCGCCAGCCTGACGGCATTGTCAGGCAATTGAAGGTTGCAAACCCTTACTGTCCGCGCGTCATCCACCTCGGACGCAAGGACATGAACGCTTCCCCTCTCCACGGGCTCACGGCTGGCGAAGTGCGTCGCCCGGCGCTGCTGATCGCCCTGCACTGGGCCACCCTGGTCGCCATCCTGCTGGTGGTGGGCCTGGTCTTCTACCGGGAGACGGTGGACGACAAGGCCCAGCGCATCCTCCTCATCGCCCTGCACAAGAGCTTCGGCCTCAGCGTCGCCCTGCTGGCCGTGGCCCGTCTGCTTGTGCGTCTGTTGCGCCGCCCGCTGCGGCCGACGGCCGACATGTCTCCGTTGTCCCGCTTTGCCGCGGAGGCCGCCCATGTTGGCCTGTATGTGCTGATGCTGGCCCTGCCGCTGATCGGCTGGGGGCTCTCCAGCGCCCACGGCAAGCCGGTCAGCTTCTTTGGTCTGGTGAGCCTGCCACCCCTGGTCGAGCCGGACGAGGACCTGGGCGACTCCTTCGCCGAATACCACGAAGCCGCCGCCTGGCTGCTGCTCGGCCTGGTCGGCGTGCATGCGGCGGCGGCCCTCTTTCACCACTTCGTCCGGCGCGACCGCGTGCTGCGCGCCATGTTGCCGGCCTGGCTCGATGCCCGTCGCTGAGCCCGCCGCTTGATCCGCCGCTTGACCCGATTTCCCGCATCACAAATAAAAGAAGGAAACTCCATGAACCTGCTCACCTCCGCCCGCTTGTTCCGGCGCGCCAGTGGCACGCTGCTGGCCACTCTCGGCCTGCTCGCGGCCGCGCCCGCCGCCCACGCCGTGCCCAGCTTTGCCCGCCAGACCGGCCAGGAATGCGCCGCCTGCCACATCGGCGCCTACGGCCCGCAGCTGACCCCCTACGGGGTCAAGTTCAAGATCGGCGGCTACACCGACTCCGATGGCAAGGGCGGCAAGGTGCCGCTGTCGGCGATGCTGGTGGCCTCCTACACCCAGACGGCCAAGAACCAGGCCGAGAAGCCCGCCGACAACGTCAGCGTGAACCGCAACCTGGCCATGGACGAGGCCTCCCTGTTCCTGGCCGGGCGCCTCACCGAGAAGATCGGCGCCTTCATCCAGGCCACCTACGACGGCATCGGCCATAAGAGCGCCATCGACCAGGCGGACATCCGTTTCGCCCACAGCACCGAGATCGCCGGCAAGGAGACCGTGCTGGGTCTGTCGGTGAACAACAACCCGGGCGTGCAGGATCCCTTCCACACCATGCCGGTGTGGGGCTTCCCGTATACCTCCTCGGCGGTGGCCTTCGGCCTCGGCGATGCCGCCACCCTGATCAACGGCGGTCTCGAGCAGCGCGTCACCGGCGTGTCGGCCTACGCCTTCTGGAACAACATGATCTACGCCGAGCTGGGCACCTACCGCTCCCTCACGCCGACCATGCAGAGCAAGTTCGGCCTGGGCAAGGCGGATGACGTCGGCCGGGTCGGTGGCGGCACGGCCTACTGGCGCCTGGCCCTGTTCCAGGATCTCAAGAAGCAGGCCTTCAACGTCGGTGTGTTCGGCCTCAACACCTCCCTGCAGCCCGATCGCAGCAGCCCGGGGTCCAACCGCTACAACGACGTGGGCGTGGATGCCTCCTACCAGTTCCTCGGCACCCGCGAGCACGTGGCCACCGTCAACACCAGCTACATCCGCGAACGCCAGACCCGCACCGAGCTGCTGGCCAACGACGGCGCCGAGAACCTGAAGGGCCGCCTCAACGAGTTCAAGCTCAACGCCTCGTATCACTACGCCCAGACCTGGGGCGCCACGGTGGGCCGCTTCGTGACCCGCGGCACCTCCGATGCGGTGCTTTATGGCGACGGCTTCGCCAACGGCTCGCCCAACACCTCCGGCTACATCCTGCAGGCCGACTGGACGCCGTGGGGCAAGGAGAACTCCTGGGGCGCACCGTGGGCCAATGTCCGCTTCGGCGCCCAGTACACGATGTACAACAAGTTCAACGGCGCCAAGAACAACTACGACGGCAACGGGCGTGACGCCAAGGACAACAACACGCTGTTCCTGTTCGCCTGGACCTCGTTCTGATGGAGGCCCCCATGCTGACCGCTGCCCATGGTGCCAAGGTTCTGATCCTGCTGCTGCTGGCCGCAGCCGCCCCGCACAAAGCCCATGCCGCGGGCGATGTGGACAAGGGCAAGGACGTCTTCGCCACCGAGTGCGCCGAATGCCATAGCGTGCGCGACGGCAAGAACAAGAAGGGGCCGACGATGTTCGCCGTGCTCGGCCGCAAGGCCGGCACGGTGGCCGACGCCACCTACTCGGATGCCCTCAAGGCCAGTGGCATCGTATGGACCGCCGACAAGATCGACGCCTATGTCACGGCACCGAAGAAGCTGGTGCCGGGGGGCAAGATGAAGTACGACGGTCTGGCCAGCGCCGGGGAGCGCGCCGACCTGCTGGCCTACCTGGCGACCGTCAAGTGATTTGAATGCGGCTGCCTCCTGCAGGGGGCGGGGAGGCCGCGGACAAGGTGAGGAGGGCCCGCGCATGCGGGCCCTTCTTGCGTCTTGGGGGGCTGTGGCTGTTCCGGGCCGGCTCAGGCGCGTTCGGTCCGTTCCCGCCGGCCCACCGCCATCAGGAAGCCCATGCCGGCCAGCATTACCACCGCGGCCACCAGCAGGGCACCCCGGTAGCTGCCGGTGGCGGTGGCGATGTAGCCAGCCATGGCGGGGGCGACGATCTGCGCCACGCCGTAGCTGAGGGTCAGGCGGGCCATGGCCTTGGCCGGATTGGCCGGGAAGCAGCGGCCAATGATCGACAGGGTCAGGCTGACGATGCCCACGAAGGTGCCGCCGTACAGCACGGCGCTGGCCAGGTTAGCGGCGGTTCCGTCGGACACCGCCGGCAGCAGTATCGACACGATCTGCAGGCCGTAGGCCAGCAACAGGGCCGGGATCTGCCCCCAGGCGGTGGAGATCCGGTCCCACAGGAAGCAGGAGGGCGCTGCGGCCAGGCCGACGACGACCCACACCCAGCCGCCCTGGCCGGCCAGCACCGGGAGCTTCTCGACGATGGCGATGATGAAGGTGGCGCTGATCACGTAGCCGAAGCCGGCGCAGAAGTAGGCCGCGATGAAGAGCTGCATCCACCGCCGCGACGGGGGCGGCGGCAGGGCCTTGGCGCCCTGCGCCTGCACCGTCCCGGGGGCCGGCAGCCAGAACCAGGCCGGCAGGAAGAACAGCACGCCGAGCACGCCCAGGCTGATCCACTGGCCATCCCAGCTCATTCGGCCGACCATGGCCGCCACGGCCAGGCCCGACACCACGATGCCCAGGCCGATGCCGGCGAAATGCAGGCCCAGCTCCGGCTTGTGGCCGTGCCGGATCAACCAGTTGAGGACCAGCCCCGAAGCGATCAGCAGCCCGGCGGTGCTGGACAGGCCGGAGACGAAGCGCAGGGCCACCCACAGGTTGAGGTCCTGGGTCAGCCCCATCGCGGCGGTGCTGGCCACCGCCACCACCAGGCCCCAGCGGTACAGGATGAACTTGCGGCCCAGGTCGCTGATGGTGGCCGCGGCGATGGCCCCGGTGATGTAGCCGGCGTAGTTGAAGGTGGCCAGCCAGCCGCCGGCCAGGTCGCTGAGGCCGGCCTCGCCGCGCATGATCGGCAGCAGCGGCGTGTAGGCGAAGCGGGCCAGGCCGACGGTGAGGATCAGGGCGCAGATCCCGGCGAGGATGACCCGGTAGCGCTCGCCACTCGTGGCGAGGGGCAGGGCAGTGGTTGAGGCGTTCATGCTGTTCTCTCGTATGTTTATTGTGCGGTGCATGCTACGGGGAGGCTTGACGGCCTGCCTTCGACACGGCGACTATCGATGTCGATGAAACGACAGGATGACGGCCATGGACTTTGATGCAGGCTGGACTTCGGTGGAGGTGCCCGAGATGGAGGCCCTGCCACGTCCGGTGACCCTGCGCTCCCAGAGCCTGCCGGCCCGCCACATCTTTCCCTTCCACTGCCATCGCTGGAACCAGTTCGTGTATGCCACTTCGGGCACCCTGGTGGTGACGGTGGAGGACAGCTGGCATGTGATCACCCCCGAGCAGGCGATCTGGGTGCCCACCGGGCTGCTCCACACCACCGGGGCGCTGCACGGGGCCGATTTCCGCAATCTTTATGTGGCCGACCTGCCGGGGCTGGGCATGCCGTCCCGCTGCACCGCGCTGGCGGTGACGCCGTTGCTGCGGGCGCTGATCCTTGAACTGGTGGACATCAGCCGGCGCGGGGGCGAGGACGAGGCCTACATCGGCCAGGTTAACGGGCTGATCCTGGCCCAGCTGCCACGCCTGGCGGTGATCGACTTCCACCTGCCGTGGCCACGCAGCGTCATGCTGCGCAAGGTCTGCGAGACGCTCTATGGCAGCCCGGCCGATCCGCGCGGTGCGGAGGAGTGGGGGGCCGAGCTGGGGGCCTCGGGGCGCACCCTGGCGCGCCGCTTCGAGAAGGAGACCGGCCTCGGCCTGCGCGAATGGCGCCAGCGCCTGCGCTTGTTCCGGGCCATCGAGTGGCTGGGGGGCGGGCGCAGCATCACCGACATCGCGCTGGAACTGGGGTATGCCTCTCCTTCCGCTTTCGCCTACATGTTCCGCCATGAGACAGGCTTCACGCCGACGGAGTGGCGGGCCCGCTGAGCAGGCTTCAGTTGCCGGGGCGCTGGACGTTATGCCTTGCATGCCGCTGGCTTGCAGTGCCCTTTGGTCTTTCTGGGAGGTGCCGTCATGAGTATCAATGCCGATCTCCGTCACGTGATCCACGCCTTGTCCGATGCCCTCGATCTGGTGGGGGTGGACGACGTGGCCCATGGCAAGCGTGTGGGCATCATGGCGGCAGCCTGTGCCCGGGGGGCGGGCCTGCCGGAGGACGAGGCCGATTTCCTGTTCGATCTGGGCCTGCTCCACGACATCGGGGTGTCCTCGACCCGCACCCACGCGCATCTTGTGGAGCTGTTCGACTGGGAAGGCTCGCAGGTGCATTGCCAGGTGGGCTTCGCCCTGCTGGCGGGGTTTCCGCCGCTCGCGGCGATGGCCCTGCCGGTGCGCTACCACCACACCCGCTGGGATGAACTGCAAGATCTGGATGTGCCTTCTGCGGTGGCCCGCCAGGCCAACCTGATCTTCCTGGTGGACCGGGTCGATGCCTTGTCGGCCGCCCATTACGCGGACAACTCCCTCCTCGACGCCACCACGGGCATCCGCGGCACCATCGCCGGGCATGCCGGCAGCTATTTCGATCCCGCCCTGGTCGAGCTGTTTCTGGAGGTCTCGCGGACCGAGGCCTTCTGGTTGTCCCTCGAGCCACGGGCCGTGCAGGCCTGTCTGCTGGAGCGTCGTGACCGGAACCTCGCCTGGCCCGCGACGATGGCCGAGCTGCGCCAGCTGGCGTCCATCTTCGCGCGCATCGTCGACGCCAAGAGCCCATTCACGGCGGAGCATTCCCTCGGCGTGTCGCGCCTGGCCCGCTACCTGGCCGAACGCCTGCAGGTGAGCCCGGAGAACTGCGACAAGCTGGAGATCGCCGGCCTGCTCCATGACTTGGGCAAGCTGCGGGTACCCGACGAGATCCTCGACAAGCCATCGGCCCTGGATGAGCGGGAGCGCCGCATCATCAATACCCACAGCTTCGAGACCTTCCAGATCCTGCGCAACATCGACGGCTTCGAGGGCGAGATCGCGCCGTGGGCGGCCTGGCACCACGAGGAGCCCGGCGGCAACGGTTATCCCTTCCACCTGGAGGGCGGTGAATTGCCCCTGGAGGCGCGGATCCTTCGGGTGGCCGACATCTTCCAGGCCATGGTGCAGGAGCGGCCGTATCGCAAGGGGCTGGGGGTGGCGCAGGTCAGCAGTTTCATCGAGGAGCTGGTCCGCAAGGGGCGCATCGAGGGGCTGGTCGCAGATGTATTGCTCGACAACGTGGTCGAGGCCATGGCCGTGGCGAGACCGGTTTTCCAGGATGCGGCGCGGGGCTTCTAGGATCCCGGGATGATGTCATCAGCGTTGCGATACAAAATTTAAAGATTTCTGGCGGGCGGACGTTACTGATCAGACCATTTTATTGGCTGATCCAGAGGTTCTATTCATGTCCGAAGGTGTTACTCCGCCTGTCTCGTCGGGGCGCGTTCTTGCCGCGATCCTGCTTCTGGTGATTGCCCTGGGGCTCCAGCTTTACGGTGGAGGGGGTTCGCTGATCCTGGCTGCCAGCGCCCTGACCGCGCTTTCCGGCGCCTTGCTGGTCTGGTACTGGTGGTCCGTCCGTCGCGTGGATGCGGGGGGGGCCATGGTGGCCGAGCCCATCGGCGGGCAGCGCATCGACCTGGCCCAGCCGTGGGCACCGGTCCGTGCCGCAGCATTGGGCGATGCCCTGCGCGGGCAGGTTCGGGAGCTGACGGGGGATCTGCGCAAGATCGGCAACTCCGCCGCCCTCGATAGCGCCCGCCTGGCCCGGGCGGTGCATCAGACGGCGCAGATGGCCGACGAGCAGCACAAGACGGCGGTGGTCCTTTTTGAGGCCAGTCGTGATGCCCGGGGATCGGTGGAACAAGTGGCCGGCAACGCCGTCAGCATCCATCAGAGCACCGACCAGAACCTGGCCGCGGTGAAGCGCTCCCAGGCCGACCTCCAGTCGGTGGTGGACATCATCCGGCGCATCACCGGAGATTTTCAGGGCTTCTCCAGCACTGTCGGCGAGCTGAGCGAGCACTCCCGCCAGGTCCGCGACATCGGCCAGTTGATCAACGAGATCTCCGATCAGACCAACCTGCTGGCCCTCAACGCCGCCATCGAGGCGGCCCGCGCCGGTGAGGCGGGGCGGGGCTTCGCCGTGGTGGCCGACGAAGTGCGCAAGCTGGCCGAGAAGGTCAAGCAGGCCACCCAGACCATCTCGGCGAGCACCGGCACCATGCTCGAGCTGGTGGCGGATACCCAGAGCCACATGGTGCGCATTCAGGCCGACTCGTCCTCCGCCGCCGAGGCGGTGGCTCGCTCGGCCAACGATTTCGGAGACATGGTCGGTGAGCTGGAGGCCTCCGGGCATGCCCTGCAGCAGGTGGCCGACGCGGTGCTGCACATCCGCGACACCAACGAGCAGGCCTACGCCGAGACGGAGCGCATCCGCCAGCTCAGCGAGCAGGTCAGCGTGCAGATGTCGGAATCCGAGAAGGCCGCCAACGGCCTGCGCGACCACACCGAGCGGCTGCACGAACTGGGCTCGCGCCTGCGCATCGACGGCAGCGCCTTCGACCGCATCCTCGATGGCTGCCTGGACGTGGCGGCCGAGCTGACTCAGTACCTCGAAGGCCGGGCGGGCAAGGGGCTGGACATCTTCGACCAGAACTACCGGCTGATCCCCGGCACCGACCCGAAGAAGTACCACACCAGCTACGATCAGGCGGTGGAGAAGGACCTGCAGGAGATCTTCGAGCACATCACCCGGCACGTGCAGGGGGTGACCCTGTGCTGTGCCTGCGACAACCGTGGCTACATGCCGACCCACATGCGCCGCTTCTCGCTGCCGCCCTCCGGAGACAAGGCCAAGGATCTGGTGACGAGCCGGGACAAGCGGATCTTTGACGATCCGGCGGGGCTGCGTAGCGCCCGCAACCAGCAGAGCTTCCTGCTGCAGACCTACATGCGCGACACCGGCGAATGCCTGTGCGAGATCTCGGTGCCGATCCGCATCGGGGGTCGTCATTGGGGTGCCCTGCGCACCGGCTTCCCGCCGGAGATGTTGAACGGCTGAGCTCTGATGTAGGGGCGGCTTCAGCCGCCCGCAGGTGTTTGATCGAAGTCCGCGGGCGGCTAAAGCCGCCCCTACAACACGCCCTGGCTGAACAGGAACTGGTAGCGCAGCAGCCACACCGAGTTGGTCTCCGGGCCGGTGTGCTCCCGGTGCCATTCGGCCGCCAGGCGGTGGCCGCCCGCCGGGCGCCACTGCAGCACCGCGCCGACGCTGCGCAGGGCCTGGTCCGAATCGGCGATGCCCGCCTGGGTGGCCACCAGTGCCGCGTTGGTGCCAGCCAGTGCATGGCGGGCCACGGTGCGCTCGAGCCGGCCGATGGCCTCCCAGCCGGGGGCGAAGCGCCAGCCGGCATCCAGCCAGCCGCCGTTCAGCTTGCCGGTGTAGTCCGGCGTGCCGTTGATGCTGTCCAGGCGGCCTTCCTCACGCTTCGCCCACCACTCGGCGCCAACCCACCAGGGGCTGCCGGGCGCCTGCCAGCGTGCGGCCAGCACGGCCATCTGGGCGGTGCCGAAGAAGCACACCCGGTCGGTGGCGATGCGGGTGCAGCTGGGGACGCTGTGGGTGTGCCCGGCCAGGCCGGTGGTGAGCAGGGCGCGGCCGTCGGCATTGACGTTGGCGTAGCCGGCTTCGAGGCGCAGGCTGTCGCTGGCGTCGCGCCAGCCGACCCGCCCGGTGATCAGTTTGAAGCCGCCCGCATCCGCACCGGGAAAGCCCTGGTTGCGCCAGGCGCCCAGGCCGGCGGACCAGCCTGCCGGGTGGCTCCAGTCGGCGCGCAGACCATCGGCCCGCCAGCTCTCGTTGAGGATGCCGCGCAGGGCCAGGGGCGCGATGCCGAAATCCCAGGCGTGCATGTGCACAGGGTTGAGCAGGCCCAGGGGCAGCAGCTGGCGGCCCCCCTTGATGGCCAGGCGATGGTCGTGGAGCGGCGCCGCGCGTCCCTCCAGCCAGGCCTCTTCGGTCTCGTTGCGGGCGTCGCGGCCGCCGTGGTGGGCCATCTTGAGCAGGCCCCGCCAGTTCTCGCTGAAGCGGGCCCGCAGGGCGACCTCGGCGTAATCCAGGCCGTCGCGGCGCTCGTCGGCACGGGGGCTGCCGGCTTCCAGCACGCCGGGCAGGCGGGCGATGGGGTAGGGGTCGTCGGCGTGCAGGGACATCAGGCCGAAGCCGGCGCTGATCGACAGCCGGTCCTCGGCGGGGGCCAGGGGCATGTCGTGGGCGTGGCCAGCAGCGGACGCCGCCAGGAGGGCGCCCGCCAGAAGGCCGCGGCGGAATCTAGTTGAATGGGTTGGCATAGCGGGGGGAGGTGAGCAGGGTTTCGTCGGTGAGCGTCTTCAGGAAGGCGATCAGGTCGGCCTTGTCCCTGGCGTTCAGCTGGATGCGGTCGAGGCGCGGATCCTTGTAGGGGTTGCGGCTGCCGTCTCCGGCATGGGGGCCCTCCTCGAGTTTCCGGCCGTGGGCGGCGTAGTGGTCGAGCACGGCCGCCAGGGTCGGCACGCTGCCGTCGTGCATGTAGGGGGCGGTGAGCGCCACGTTGCGCAGGCTCTGGGTGCGGAAGGCGCCCATGTCGGCCTCCTTGCCGGAGAGTTCGAGGATGCCCCGGTTGCCGTCGGGGTAGCCGCCCTTGCCATCCACGTTGTAGAGGCCGGTGTTGTGGTAGGGCGTGCGCACCTCGCGGCTGGTGACGTCGGCATACTGGTCGCTGAAGGTAGGGCCGCTGTGGCAGTGGCCGCACTGGGCCTGCTCCGAGAAGAACAGGCGGCGGCCCCGTTCCTCGGCGGCCGTGAGCGTCTCGCGGCCGGCCAGATAGCGGTCGTAGCGGGAGTCGGTGGACACCACACCGCGCTGGAACACGGCGATCGCCTTGATCAGGTTGGAGAAGCTGACGGCCGCCTCGCCTGGCCCGAAGGCGCGGGCGAAGCGGGCCCGGTAGTCCGGGTCGTCGCGGAAGCGCTGCAGCACCGCGTCCCGCTTGCTGTCGTCAATGCCCAGCTCGGTCGGGTTCTCACCGAACATGGGTACCAGCATGTGGCGCTCCAGGTCGAGGATGGAGTAGTTGGCCCAGGTGAGGGTGGGGTTCCAGGCGGTGTTGGCGATGCTGGGTGCGCTGCGCGCGGTGAGCTCGCCGGTGGAGCCGGTGGACACCGCCTTGCCGTCGGTGAAGGCCAGGTACTGGAAGTGGCAGCTGGCGCAGGCCTGGGTGCCGTTGCCGGACAGGCGGGTGTCGTAGAAGAGGCGCCGGCCGAGCTGGAACTTCTCCTCCGTCATGGGGTTGTCCGCCGGGATGCGCGGAGGCTTGAAGGAGGCCGGCAGGGACCAGGTCCACGCCGTGGCGGGCTGAAGATGATGCATGGTGGCCAGGCCCGCCAGGGCGGAGCAGCCCAGGGCGAGGCCGGCGACGAGGCTGGCCGTCGGAAAGCGATTCGGCATGGTGGCGATGACCTTTACTTGAACGGATTGGAAAAGCGGCTGCTGCTCAGCAGGGTCTCGTCGGTCAGGGTCTTGAGGAAGGCCACCAGGTCGGCTTTTTCTTGAGCGCTGAGGTCGATGCGCGAGATCAGGTCGCTCTTGTAGGGATTGGCCCTGCCGTCGCCGGCATGGGCGCCGCTGGTGATGTTGCGGCCGCCGGCCGCGTAGAAGTCGAGCACCTCCTCGAGGGTGGCGATGCTGCCGTCGTGCATGTAGGGCGCGGTGACGGCCACGTTGCGCAGACTCTGGGCGCGGAAGGCGCCCATGTCCGCAGCCTGGCCGGTGGCCTCGAAGAGGCCCCGGTTGGGGGCGGGGAAGCCTCCCTTGCCGTCGATGTTGTAGAGGCCGGTGTTGTGGAAGGGGGTCTCCACGTTGCGGGAGCCGGCATGCCTGAGCTGGTCGTTGAAGTTGAAGCTGCCGTGGCAATGGAAGCACTCGGCCTTCTCGGTGAAGAAGAGGTTGCGGCCCCGCTCCTCACTGTCGCTCAGGGTGGCCTGGCCCTTCTGGTAGCGGTCGTATTTCGAATCGCCGGACAGCATGCCCCGCTCGAAGGTGGCGATCGCCTTGATGATCTGGGCGAAGCTGATGGGCCCGGTGTCGCCCGGAAAGGCCCGACCGAAACGGGCCACGTAGTCGGCGTCGTCCTGGAAGCGCTTCAGCACCTCGGCCCGGTTGCCGTCGTTGATGCCCAGCTCCACCGGATTGGTGCCGAACAGGGGCGTCTCCATCTGCTTCTCGAGGGAGGTGGCATTGGGATTGGCCCAGTTCAGGGTCGGGTGGTAGGCGGCGTTGGCGATGGGCATCGCGCTGCGCGCCGTCTGCTGGCCGGTGGAGCCGGTGGCCACGGCCTTGCCGTCGGTGAAGGCCAGGTTCTGCAGGTGGCAGCTGGCGCAGGACTGGGTGCCGTTGCCCGACAGGCGGGTGTCGTAGAACAGGCGCCGGCCGAGCTGGAACTTCTCCTCGGACATCGGGTTGTCGTCGGGCACCGTCGGCGTGGCGAAGTTGACCGGCAGGTTCCAGTTCCAGGAGCTGTCGGTGTTGACGGTCTGGCTGGTGTCGGTGGTGGACGTGCCACCGCCGCCGCAGCTGCCCAGCACCAGGCCGGACAGCGCGACGGCGGCGAGCACCCCCGGGAGAGGGGTGGTCTTCATGATGTTCCGCGGGCTCCCGGGCTTACTTGCTCTTCACGCTGAAGACGGTCTGGGCCGCGCCGCCGTTGATCGGCAGGCCGTTGGCCAGGTTGATCTGCAGGGCCTGGAAGATGCCCTGACACTCCGGGTCGCTGGTGCCGGACATGCAGCCCGCCGCGCCGCCGCCGTCACGGGACAGGTCGGCGTACTTGAACAGCTCGGCCAGGTCGAAAACGATCTTCTGGGTGCCGGCATTGAAGGCCGCGAAGGAGAAGTCCATGCGGTTGGGGTTGGTGCAGGCGGTGACCACGCCCTTGGTCGGGTCACCCTTGCAGCCGGTGGAGCCCAGGTGCACGTTCCAGGTGGTGGTAGTGCCGGTGGTCGTGGTGATGGGCGTGTCGGGCACGAACTCGATCTTGCTGAACTTGCGGCCGGACTGCCAGGACCAGGCCATGGCGCTGCTGGTGAGCAGGGCCGGGGTGGTGGTGGCCGTGGTGTTGCTGTGGTTCAGGGAGACCTTGTCGGCATCGGCCGACTTCACCGGCACACCCAGGGTCATGGCAATACCCACGTAGGTTCCGGGCGCCACCTTGCCGGTGAGGGTGGTGTAGGTGGTGGCGGTGCCGGTGCTGGTCGGGCACTTGCCGGTGGCGTCTTCGAAGTCGATCAGGGCCACATCACGGGACTGGTTGGCGTTCTCGTCCAGCTTCAGCGGCACCGGGTTGCCCTGGGTATCGATCAGCATCACGTTGCTGATATAGAAGCGCAGATCCTTCACCTGGCCGCTGGTGGCCTTGGTGCCGAGTCCGGCGACGGGCAGGCCGCAGGCCACGGCCTGGCCGCCGGCGACCACGCCGAAGTCGATGCTCACCGGCTGGGTGGCATTGGCCGTGCCGCCCTTCTCGTAGGCCAGGATCTTCTTCAGGGTGTTGGGGCTGTCGGCGGCGACCACGCCGGCCGTCGAGAAGGTCGGATTGGTGGTGTCCGCGGAAGTGGCTTTCTGAACCGTGAGGGCATCCTCGGCCTGGGCCAGCAGCACCTTCTGCACGGCCTTGGCGTTGCCATCGGACTTGAGGCTGTCATAGCCGGCTTGCAGGGACGCGGCGATGAGTTTGCCGGCTTCGTGGGCGCGGGCGTAGCGGCCCGCCGTGGTGGCGTCGGCCTGGGTGGCCGAGCCTTGCCCGGCGATGTAGTCGGAGAACAGGCTGACCGAGGTGTCGGTGATGCCGAGCAGGGCCTTGACCGCGCTCTCGGCGGTGTCGATGCTGGCGCCGGCGGCGACCTTCTGCTGGATCAGGGTGGTCACCGGGCTGACGAAGCCGCCCTTGCCTGCCGGGCTGGACAGGAAGTAGGGCTTGTCCACGGTGCCGGTCGGGTTGTCGCTGTCGACGGCGCCGACCGGCACGCTGACCACCACGGCGTACTTCGTCTCGTCGCCGGCGTTGATGCCGGAAAGCGTGTACTTGCCGCCGTCACCGGTGGTGGCGCTCGGCTCCCCCGCGTCGCAGGTCGCGTTGCCGTTGGTGTCCAGGCAGACCGTGGCGCCCTTCAGATAGCCGTCGGCCACCGTACCGGACAGGCTGGTCTTGGTGCTGCCACCACCGTCACCGCCGCCGCCACAGGCGGTCAGGATGGCCGACGCGAGGGTCGTGAGAAGGAAGAGCTGGGAGTGCTTGGGCATGAGAAATCCTCGGGCTGAAAAGTCAGCCGCGGATTCTCATGGGGCATATGACGCACCAGCAATGTGGCAAGGTGTCGCGCAGCCTGGAAGCGCGCAGACGGTGGCGTCTCGTGCGACCCCATGCCGCATGACGCTAGTGGGCCGGCACCCGCATCTGGCTCTCCACGTGACGGGCCATGCTGAAGGCCAGCTCCTGCTCGGCCACGAAGACCTCACCGAGTTTATCCTTGCGCAGCAGCTCCGCACCCTCCTCGGACTCGGCGCGCAGCACCGTGGCGATGTCCGGATTGAGCTTGCGGGCGATGTCCACCATCTTGCGGCAGGCCACCGGGTCGGGGATGGTCACCACCAGCATGGCGGCCTTGGTGATGTGGGCCTGCACCAGCACGATCGGATCGGAGGCGTCACCGGTCACTGCGGCCTTGCCACGCTTGCGCAGGCCTTCCACCACCTCCCGGTTGCTGTCCGCCACCACATAGTGGATGCGCTCCCGGTCGAGGGTTGCCGCTACATGCCGGCCTACCCGGCCGTAGCCCACCAGCACTACCTGGTTGGACAGGATCTTCCGGTCGGTGGTCATGGGCAGCGCCGCCAGCGGGTCGTCCCGCAGGTCCAGCTTGCGGGCCCAGGCGGAGCGGGCGCGGGCCCAGGCCTGGGCCGGGCCGATGGCGGCGAAGAGCGCGGCATTGAGGGCGATGGAAATCAGCGCCCCGGCGAGGATCAGGTTCTGCCCCTCCATGCTCATCAGGCCGAGTGTCATCCCCAGGCTGGCCAGGATGAAGGAGAACTCACCGATCTGGGCCAGGCTGGCACCCACCGTCAGGGCCGTGTTGAGCGGGTAGCGGAAGGCCAGCACCAGGGCGATGGCCGCCAGCGTCTTGCCGATCAGGATGATGCCCACCACGACCAGCACCTTCAGCGGCTCGTCCATCAGCACGTGGGGGTCGAAGAGCATGCCCACCGAGACGAAGAACAGCACCGAGAAGGCGTCCCGCAGGGGGAGGGAGTCTTCCGCCGCGCGGTGGCTGAACTCCGACTCGCGCATCATCATCCCGGCGAAGAAGGCGCCGAGCGCGAAGGACACGTCGAACAGCACCGCAGAGGCATAGGCCACGCCGACCGCCGCGGAGATCACGCACAGGGTGAACAGCTCCCGCGAGCCGGTGCGCGCCACCAGCCACAGGATGCGCGGAAAGGCGCGGCCGCCGACCACCAGCATCAGGGCGATGAAGGCCGAGACCTTGGCCAGGGTCAGGCCGACGGTGAGGGCCAGCGCCTTGAAGTCCGCTGCGGGCTGGGCGTCGCCGCCCCCGAGCAGGGGCGCCAGGGCGGGTAGCAGCACCAGCACCAGCACCATGGCGAGATCCTCGACCACCAGCCACCCCACCGCGATGCGGCCGTTGGTGGAGTCGAGCAGTCCCTTGGATTCCAGGGCCCGCAGCAGCACCACCGTGCTGGCCACCGACAAGGCCAGCCCGAAGACCACCGCCTCACCCAACGGCCAGCCCCACCACACCGCCGTGCCCGCACCGAGCAGGGTGGCTGCGCCGATCTGCACGACGGCGCCGGGCACCGCGATCTTGCGCACCGCCAGCAGGTCGCCCAGCGAAAAATGCAGCCCCACGCCGAACATCAGCAGCATCACCCCTATCTCCGCCAACTGGGCCGCCAGCGACATGTCGGCGACAAAGCCGGGCGTGCCGGGGCCGATGGCCACGCCGGCCAGCAGGTAGCCCACCAGCGGCGGCATGCGCAGGCGTGAGGCGATGACGCCAAGGACCATGGCAAGGCCGAAGCCGGCGGCGATGAGGGCGATCAGGGATACGTTGTCATGCATGAGGGAGGCATTGGGTCAGGTTTATTCAGCAGGTTCGACGCGGTCAGCCTGCGTGGGTTCGGCAAACAGTGAAATTTTATCGGGCTTCTCCGCCCTGCGGCGCCTCAGAACGCGCCCATCGCCAGTCCGGCGGCAAAGGCGGCGCCCAGCTCAGCGCCCCGGGCCCGCTCATCCGCCGGCACCACCTTGGGAGCCAGGATGGCCTCCGGGGTCTGGGCGTGGGTGCAGACGATCAGCGGCGGGGCGATTTCGCGCAGGCGCCAGCCCGTGGCGATGCGGGCGATCTGCCTGGCGGCGTTGCTGCCGTCGCTGCCGGCGCAGACCAGGGTGGCATAGGGGCGGCCGTTGATCCGGTCGAGGGCGCCGTAATAGCTGCGGTCGAAGAAATCCTTCATCAGGCCGGCGATGGCGGCGAGGTTTTCCGGCGTGGCGAACACATAGCCGTCGGCTGCCAGCAGGTCGTCGGGGCCGGCTTCGGCGGCGCGCAGCAAGCGCACCGTCACGCCGCCCTCGGCGGTGGCTGCGGCGGCCACCGCCTGCGCCATCTGTTCGGTGGCGCCGGTGGTGGATTGATAGACGACCAACAAGGTCTTGCAGCTGGAGGAGGACATGGCGGCGCCCGCATGGCGAGGATACAGGTATCGAGCCTAGGGGGTGAGTCCGGCACGGTCAATCAGGGCATGCCGAAATCTCGGGCAGGCCTTGCTAAGATGCCCCTGTACTGGACTGGAGAGTGAATATGTCCCCGATCTGCCCGTTCTTTTCCTTCCCGATCTGGCGGGGCCCGATGTGCCTCCTGCTGTCTGCGGTCATGCCCCTCTCGGCCGACGCGGCCGGGCTGCCGGTGGTCGCCGAGGGTGAGGCCGCCCTGCGTGCCTGGGTGCGGCAGCAGGGCCGGCAGGTGCTGAGCTTCGTCGGCTATTCGGGCGCCGGCTACGAGGACCCGGATGCGATGCGGGTGATCGCCGGGCGGGTGCTCGAGGGCCTGGACCCGGCCCGTACGGTGGTGGCCGCCGGTGCCACTGCCGAAGGCATCGGCGCCGTCTATGCGCTGGCCCGTCAGCGGGGTTTCGTGACCCTGGGCATCGTCTCGTCACAGGCCTGGGACGAGGGGGTGGCCCTGTCGCCCCATGTGGACCGGGTGTTCTACATCCCCGACGCCAGCTGGGGCGGGCGTCTCCCGCGGGGCGGGCTGGCGCCGACCTCGGCGGCCCTGGTCGGGGTGAGTGACGTCCTGGTCGGCATCGGCGGCGGCGAGATCGCCCGTGACGAGCTGATGGCCGCCCGCGAAGCCGGCAAGGCGGTGAGCTTCTTCCCGGCCGACATGCAGCACCAGGCGGCCCGCGACAAGGCCGCAGCGCGCGGACAGCCGGCGCCGCAGGATTTCCGCGGTGCGGCCCACCCGGCCCTGCTGCCGGATCGCTGATCCGCCAGGGCGCTCCGTCGGCGCGTGGGTTTGCGCCAGATCAACGGCGGACGGGGCGGGACGGACTTACCATGCAGTCGGATGCTGCGCCGCAGCGACCCGCGCCAGACAACGAGAACAAGCGGGACACGGAGACAGAATCTTGCAGCAGGGAGCCGCGATGTCACGCTACCTCAACCTCGACGGCAACGAAGCCGCCGCCCGCATGGCCTACCTCGGTGCCGAGGTGATCGCCATCTATCCCATCACCCCCTCGTCCAGCATGGGGGAGTGGGCTGACGAATGGGCCGCCCAGGGCAAGCCCAACCTGTGGGGGGCGGTACCGCGCATCATCGAGATGCAGTCCGAGGCCGGCGCCGCCGGGGCCCTGCACGGCGCCCTCACCGCCGGCGCACTGGGCACCAGCTTCACCGCCAGCCAGGGCCTGCTGCTGTTCATCCCCAACCTCTACAAGATGGCCGGCGAGCTGACCCCCTTCGTGCTGCACGTGGCGGCCCGGGCGGTGGCTACCCACGCCCTGTCCATCTTCGGTGACCATTCCGACGTGATGGCTTGCCGGGCCACCGGCTGTGCGCTGCTGGCCAGTAACTCGGTGCAGGAGAGCCAGGACATGGCCTTGATCGCCCAGGCCGCCACCCTGGCCGGGCGCATCCCGGTGATCCACTTCTTCGACGGTTTCCGCACCTCCCATGAGGTTGCCAAGATCGAGGCGGTGGAGGTGGGCACCGTGCGCGCCATGATCGACGACCGCCTGGTGGCCGACCATCGCAGCCGCGCCTTGTCGCCCGAACATCCGGTGCTGCGCGGCACCGCTCAGAACCCGGACGTGTTCTTCCAGGGCCGCGAGCGGGCCAACCCCTTCCACGACGCCTTTGCCGGCCATGTGCAGGCGGCCATGGCGCGCTTCGGCGCACTGACCGGTCGCCACTACCGGCTGGCCGACTACGTGGGCGCACCCGATGCGGAGCGGGTCATCGTGGTGATGGGCTCGGCCGCCGGCACGGTGGAGGAGACCGTCGCCCACCTGCTGGGGCGCGGCGAGAAGGTCGGCCTGCTCAAGCTGCGCCTGTTCCGCCCGTGGCCGCGGGAGGCCTTGTTGCAGGCTTTGCCGGCCGGCGTGCGCGGCGTGGCGGTGCTGGACCGCTGCAAGGAGCCGGGTGCCGATGGCGAGCCGCTCTACAAGGATGTGCTGGCTACCCTCGCCGAGGCCGCCGCCGATGGCCTGCGTCCCCTGCCGCGGGTGATCGGCGGCCGTTTCGGCCTGGCCAGCAAGGAGTTCACCCCGGGCATGGTGAAGGCCGTGTTCGACGAACTGGCCGCACCGGCACCGCGGCGCCGTTTCACGGTGGGCATCCACGACGACGTGACCCACCTGTCGCTGGAGTGGGACAGCCATTTCCGTACCGATGCCTCGCGTCGCCTGCAGCACGCGGTGTTCTGGGGGCTGGGGGCGGACGGCACGGTGTCGGCCAACAAGAACTCGATCAAGATCGTCGGTGAGGCCACCGACCTGCAGGCCCAGGGCTACTTCGTTTACGACTCCAAGAAGTCCGGCGCGGTGACGGTGTCCCATCTGCGCTTCGGGCCGGACCCCATCCGCTCCGCCTACCTGGTGGAGGAGGGCATGGCCGGCTTCGTGGCCTGCCACCAGACGGTGTTCACCGAGCGCTACGACCTGCTGGCCCATGCGGCGCCGGGCGGTGTCTTCCTGCTCAACACGCCGCAGCCGGCCGGAGAGGTGTGGGCCAGCCTGCCGGTGGGGATGCGGGCCGGCATCCTGTCGCGGGGGCTGCGCCTGTGGGTCATCGACGCCTACGCGGTGGCGGCCCAGGCCGGCATGGGGCGGCGCATCAACACCATCATGCAGACCTGCTTCTTCGCCATCTCCGGCATCCTGCCGCGGGACGCCGCCCTGGCGGCGATCAAGCAGGCGGTGGACAAGACCTACGGCAGGAAGAGCAAGCGCCTCGCCGATCTGAACCACAAGGCCATCGACCTGACCCTGGCCGGCCTGCAGGAACTGGAGATCCCCGGCCTCCTCGACGACACCGGTCTGCCGGCCGCCACCCCCGAGCCGGCCCGGGTGCCGGATTTCGTGCGCGACTTCACCCTGCCGGTGTTCCGCGGCGAGGGCGACCGCCTGCCTGTGTCGGCCATGCCGCCGGACGGCAGCTTCATGACCGGCACCGCCCGCTACGAGAAGCGCAACATCGCCCTGGAGATCCCGGTGTGGGAGGCGGACCTGTGCACCCAGTGCGGCAAGTGCGTGTTCGTCTGCCCCCATGCGGCGATCCGCGCCCGGGCCTTCGACATGGCCGAGGCGGGGGCGGCACCGCCGACCTTCAAGCACGTGGCGGCGAAGAGCAAGGACTACCCGGCCGGCACCCGCATCAGCTACCAGGTGGCGCCGGAGGACTGCACCGGCTGCGGTGACTGCGTCGAGGCCTGTCCGATCCACGACAAGTCCAACCTGTCACGGCGGGCGGTGAACATGGCGCCGGTGGGGCCGCTACGTGACGCGGAACGGGACAATTTTGCCTTCTTCCTGCAGCTGCCGGAGTTCGACCGCAGCCAGCTCAAGCAGGCCACCCTGCCCGGCGCCATGCTGCTCGACCCGCTCTTCGAGTTCTCCGGCGCCTGCGCCGGCTGCGGGGAGACCCCCTACATCCGCCTCGCCACCCAGCTGTTCGGCGATCGCATGCTGGTGGCCAACGCCACCGGCTGCTCGTCGATCTACGGGGCCAATCTGCCCAGCACGCCCTATACGGTGAATGGGGCGGGGCGGGGGCCGGCCTGGTCCAATTCCCTGTTCGAGGACAACGCCGAGTTCGGCCTGGGCATGCGCCTGGCGTCGGACCAGCTGATGGCCCAGGCCTGCGGGCTGGTGCGTGAGCTGGCTGGTGAGATCGGCAGCGACCTGGCCCAGGCTCTGGTGACGGCCGACCAGCGCCAGGAGACCGGGATCCGTGCCCAGCGCGAACGGGTGGCCCTGCTGCGCGACCTGCTGGCGATCAGCAAGCACCCCCGGGCCGCCGAGTTGGAGGCCGTGGCCGAATGGCTGATCCGCCGCTCGGTGTGGATCATCGGCGGCGACGGCTGGGCCTACGACATTGGCTATGGCGGGCTCGACCACGTGCTGGCGCTGGATCACGACGTGAACATCCTGGTGCTGGACACCGAGGTGTATTCCAACACCGGTGGCCAGACCTCCAAGGCCACCCCGATGGGAGCGGTGGCCAAGTTCTCGGCCGGCGGCAAGGCCACCGCCAAGAAGGACCTGGCCCGCCTGGCGGCCGACTACGGGCACGTGTACGTGGCCACGGTGGCCTACGGCGCCAAGGATGTGCACACCCTCAAGGTCTTCCACGAGGCCGAGGCCCACCCCGGTCCGTCCTTGATCATCGCCTACAGCCCGTGCATCGCCCATGGGGTGGACATGCTCTACAACCAGCGCCAGCAGGAGCTGGCGGTGAAGACCGGGCACTGGCCCCTGGTGCGCCACGACCCGCGTCAGGCTGCAACGGGGGGCAGCCCCTTCCGGCTCGATTCGGCACCGCCCAGCCTGCCGATCCGCCAGTTCATGGACAGCGAGACGCGCTTCGCCATGCTTGCCCGCAGCCACCCGGAGGCCGCCGCCCGCCTGGCCACTGCGGCCCAGGAAGAAGCCGACCGGCGCTTCCGCGACTACCAGGCCCGCGCCGCTGCGCCCGCCAGCCCGAAACAGGAGTAGCCCGCCATGATCGACCTGAGCACCGACTATCTCGGCCTGAGCCTGAAGAACCCGCTGGTCCCCTCATCCTCGCCCCTGTGCAAGGACCTGGACACCCTGCTGCGCCTGGAGGAGGCGGGGGCCTCGGCGGTGGTGCTGCACTCCCTCTACGAGGAAGAGCTGATCGCCGAGGACGCGATGACCGAGAGATTCCTGCTCCACTCGGACGTCCATGACGGCGAGTCCGCCGGTTTCCTGCCCGACCACGGGGCCTACCGCGGCGCCCTGGAGCGCTACCTGGAGCATCTGCAGCGCGCCCGGAGCCGCCTGGGCATCCCGGTGATCGCCAGCCTCAACGGGGTGACCCCGGCCGGCTGGGTGGATCTAGGGCGGGAACTGCAGCAGGCCGGCGCCAGCGCGCTGGAGCTGAACGTTTACCACGTGGCCGCTGACCCCCTGGAAAGCGGCGAGGCCGTGGAGGCCCGCTACCTGGCCCTGCTCACCGAGCTGCGCCAGGTGGTGGAGATTCCGGTGGTGATGAAGCTGTCGCCCTTCTTTTCGTCGCTGCCCCATTTCGTCAGGCGCCTGGAGGCGGCCGGCGCCGCCGGGGTGGCCTTGTTCAACCGTTTCTACCAGCCCGACATCAACCTGGACCCCCTCGGTCTCGACGACCGCCTGCACCTGTCCACCCCCGAGGAGGCCCTGCTGCGGATCCGCTGGGTCGCCATCCTGCGTGGCCAGACCGGCATGAGCCTGGCGGCCACCGGCGGGGTGCACAGCCACGCGGAGGCCCTCAAGCTGCTGCTCGCCGGGGCCGACGTGGTGCACCTCGCCTCCTGCCTGCTGGAGCACGGCCCGGCGCGCCTCACGGCGATCCTGCAGGGGATGCGCGAATGGATGATCGAGCGGGAGTACAGCTCCATCGCCCAGCTCAAGGGCAGCCTGAGCCAGGCCCGGCTGCCCGACCCCGCCGCCCTGGCCCGGCCGTCCTACATCCGGGTGCTGGACAGCTACACGCCCCGGCCGGGGGTGTGGCGCTAGTTGTGAAGCTTCTCAGGCCTTCAGGGGTTCAGCGGGGGGCGGACAGCCAATGCAGCATCACCGCGAACAGCACCTCCGGATCCACCGGTTTGGTGATGAAGTCGTTCATGCCCGCCTTCAGGCAGTTGTTGCGGTCTTCGGCGAAGGCGTTGGCGGTCATCGCGATGATCGGCACCGAGGCATAGCCCGGTAGCTGGCGGATCGCCCGGGTGGCATCCAGGCCGTCCATCACCGGCATCTGCATGTCCGTGAGGATCAGGTCGAAGGATTCCTCGCCAGCCCGCGCCAGCCCTTCCTGACCGTTTCCGGCGAGGGTGACGATGCAGCCGACCTCCTCGAGGAACTCCTGGGCAACCATCTGGTTGATCTCCTCGTCCTCCATGACCAGCACCCGCGCCGCGGGGAAGCGTCGGGCGAGGCGGGCCCGGGGCGTCTCCTGGCTGGTCTCCGGCGGCTCGGTGGTCTGCTGGAAGTGGCGCCGCAGCACGTCTTCGAAGGTCCGGCGATCAGCCGGCTTGATGACGACCGCTTCGTAGCCGGCGTCGAGGGCGCCGCTTGCAATCTCCGGGTCGTCGGTGGCGGTCACCAGGATGCAGGCCGGTTGCTGCGGAAGCGGGAGTTGCCGGATTGCGCGCAGGGTGGCCGTGCCGTCCATGTCCGGCATGTTCAGGTCGATGAACAGGAGGTCGAAGGGGGTGCCGGCCGTCGCCGCGGCCTCCAGGGCGGCCAGCGCGGCTGCGCCGGAGCCGGCGATGGCGGGGCGCAGGCCCAGCTGCCGCAGGATCTGGGAGTGCACCATCTGGGTCATCGGTACATCATCCACCACCAGGGCGCGCAGGGGGTTAAAGGCGTCGTGCCGCACCGGCAGGGCCTGGTCCACCCGGCCGAGGCTGGCGGTCAGCCAGAAGGTGCTGCCCTGGCCGGGTCGGCTGCGCACCCCGACGTCGCCGCCCATCAGCTCGGCCAGGTGCTTGTTGATCGCCAGGCCGAGCCCGGTGCCGCCGTATTGGCGGGTGGTGGACGAGTCGGCCTGGGTGAAGGCCTGGAACAGGTTGTTCAGCTGTTCAGGCGGAATGCCGATGCCGCTGTCTTCCACCTCGAAGCGCAGCATGATGTGCTGACCACGGTCTTCGACCAGCCGGCCGCGCAGCACGATGCTGCCTCGTTCGGTGAACTTGATCGCATTGCTCAGGTAGTTGATGAGGGCCTGCCCCAGGCGGGTCGGGTCGCCATTGAGGCGGGCGGGCAGGTCTGCCGCATCCACGATGAACTCGATGTTCTTTTCGCGGGCACGCGGGGCGATGATCGACGAGATGCGGTTGAGCAGGTTGTCCAGGTCGAAGTCGATCCGCTCCAGTTCGACCTTGCCGGCTTCGATCTTGGAGATGTCGAGGATGTCGTTGATGACGGCCAGCAGGTGGTCGGCCGCGTGGGCGATGAGCCCCAGCTTCTCGGCATGCGAGCGGGTGCTGGTCTCCCGGCGCAGGATGTGGGTCAGCCCCATGATGGCGTTCATCGGGGTGCGGATCTCGTGGCTCATGTTGGCCAGGAAGATGCTCTTGGCGCGGGTGGCGCTCTCGGCCTGCTCCTTGGCGGCCACCGCCTGGGCCTGGGCTTCCTTCTGGGCGGTCACGTCGAGCAGGGTCTCCACCGCACCGACGACCCGGCCGTCCTCGTCGTGCAGCGGGGCCGCGGTGATGTGCAGCCATTTGCCCAGGGTGTCGTAGTAGCCCTCGTACTGGAAGCCCCCCTCGGCGATCTCCGAGGCAGTCACAGGACTGGGGTACCAGGCCTGGATGTCCGGCACGCCCTCCACGATGAGGTCGGCCATGGTCGGGCGTGGGTGGTCGTAGAAGGCCTGCCACTGGTTCCGGGTGCCGACGACCCGGGCCGCCGGGAGGCCGAAGAACTTTTCGCAGGCCGCATTCCAGTGGGTGCAGATGCCATTGGTGTCCACCACCATGATGGGGGCCGGATTGCCGTTGAGGATGGCCTCCAGTTTCTTCTGGATGGACAGCAGGTCGCTGCTGCGATCCTGGCTGTCGCGGCGCGCCTTTAGCCGGGCCAGCGCCAGGCCGGTCAGCGCGCCGATCACCAGCAGGCTGCCCAGCAGACCCCCGATCAGGGGCAGGGCGAGCGCCGCCGCGTCGTGGCGGGCCAGGTAGTGGTAGCCGGCCAGCCCCGCTGCGCCCAGGGCCAGGGCGGCGAAAGCCAGGATGGCGAGGATGTCCTTTTGGCTGGCGCCTCGGGAACGGGTGGGAGGAGACATGCAGGTTCTGATCCGGATTTCGGCGAAGAGTGCCGCGGTGCGCGGGGCTCGGGATTCGCTTATTACGTCCTTGCCGGCACAGCCTTGAGCCCGCCGTGGCGTCTGTTGCCTTGATGCGCCTGCAGCACCGAGGGGGCGGGGCCTACAAAGCCGACAATGGCGCTGGAGGGTTTGCGACAGAGCGACCTTCCGGAAAGCCTGTTTGCGGTGCAAGACATTGTTATTGAAGTGATTCTCCTGGTGGTGCCGGAGCTGGTCCGGAACCTGCATTGGGATGCCTACCCAACCCTTTGCCTGGAGATTCCGATGGATGCCCGTGTATCGGCAAAGATCCAGTCCGTCTTCGAAGAGCCGGCCTGCGAGCACAACCAGAACAAGGACGAAAAAGCCCGCAAGAAGGGCTGCACCAAGCAGCTGTCGCCCGGTGCCGCAGCCGGGGGCTGCGCCTTCGACGGGGCCAAGATCGCCTTGCAGCCCATCGCCGACGTGGCCCACCTGGTGCACGGCCCGATCGCCTGCGAAGGCAATTCCTGGGACAACCGCAACGCGTCCACCAGCGGCCCGCAGCTTTACCGCACCGGCTTCACCACCGACATCGGGGAGCTGGACGTGATCTACGGGGGCGAGAAGCGCCTCTTCAAGTCGATCCGCGAAATCATCGAGAAGTACGATCCGCCGGCGGTCTTCGTGTACCAGACCTGCGTCACCGCGCTGATCGGCGACGACATCGAGGCGGTGTGCAAGCGTGCCGCCGAGAAATTCGGCAAGCCGGTGGTACCCGTGAATGCGCCGGGCTTCGTCGGCCCCAAGAACCTGGGCAACAAGTTGGGCGCCGAGGCGCTGCTCGACTATGTGGTCGGCACCCAGGAGCCGGAAGTCTCCACGGTCTACGACATCAACATCATCGGCGAGTACAACCTGGCCGGCGAGCTGTGGCAGGTGAGGCCGCTGCTCGACGCGCTGGGCATCCGCATCCTGTCGTGCATCTCCGGCGACGGCCGCTACCACGAGGTGGCCCAGAGCCACCGGGCCCGCGCGGCGATGATGGTGTGCTCCAAGTCGATGATCAACGTGGCCCGCAAGATGGAGGAGCGCTACGGCATCCCCTTCTTCGAGGGCTCGTTCTACGGCATCGAGGACATGAGCGACACCCTGCGCCAGCTGGCCCGCCTGCTGATCCAGCGGGGCGCCCCGGCCGAACTGATGGACCGCACCGAGGCCCTGATCGCCGTCGAAGAGAGGCGCGCCTGGGACCGCATCGCCGCCTACCGGCCGCGCCTCGAGGGCAAGAAGGTGCTGCTCATCACCGGCGGCGTGAAGAGCTGGTCGGTGGTGGCGGCCCTGCAGGAGGCCGGCCTCGAGGTGGTGGGCACCAGCGTCAAGAAGTCCACCAGGGAGGACAAGGAGAAGATCAAGGAGATCATGGGCGAGGACGCCCACATGATCGACGACATGACGCCCCGGGAGATGTTCAAGATGCTCCGGGAGGCCCGCGCCGACATCATGCTGTCGGGCGGTCGCAGCCAGTTCGTGGCCCTCAAGGCCAAGATGCCCTGGCTCGACATCAACCAGGAGCGCCACTACGCCTATGCCGGCTACGAGGGCATGGTCGACCTGGTCCGCGAGATCTCCAAGACCCTCTTCAACCCGGTGTGGGAGCAGGTGCGCGCGCCGGCTCCGTGGGAGGCGCCGGCCCTCGAGGAGGCCTGCTGAGATGGCCGCCGTCCGCGAAAGCAAGAAGGCCTGTGCGGTCAATCCGCTCAAGATGAGCCAGCCCCTCGGCGCCTGCTACGCCTTCCTCGGCCTGCATAACACCATGCCGATGATGCATGGCTCCCAGGGCTGCACCTCCTTCGGCCTGGTGCTGCTGGTGCGCCACTTCAAGGAAGCCATCCCGATGCAGACCACCGCCATGAACGAGGTCAGCACCATCCTCGGCGGCATGGACAACATCGAGCAGGCCCTGCTCAACATCAAGAAGCGCGCCAACCCCGCCCTCATCGCCATCGCCTCCACCGGCCTCACCGAGACCAAGGGCGATGATGTGGAGGGCTATCTGCGTCTGATCCGCGCCAAGCATGGCGAGACCCTGGCCGGCACCGAGGTGGTGTATGTGTCCACCCCCGACTACGTCGGCGCCTTCCAGGACGGCTGGGCGGCGGCGGTGAAGGCCCTGGTGGATGCCTTCGCCGAGCCGGTGACGCAGCGGGTGACCGGCCGCATCGGCGTACTGCCCGGCGCCCATCTGACCCCGGCCGACCTCGAGGAACTGCGCGAGCTGATCGAAGCCTTCGGTCTGCTGGCGGTGATGGTGCCGGACATCTCCCGGTCGCTCGACGGCCATATTCCCGACGATTTCACCCCCACCACCCTGGGCGGGGCGACCCTGGACGATATCCGAGGCCTGGCTGCCTGCGAACACGTGATCGGCGTGGGTGAGCAGATGCGCCCCGCCCTGGACAGCCTGGCCGCCCGTGCCGGCGTGCCGGTGACCCTGTTCGAGCGGCTGTGCGGCCTGGGTGCCGTGGATGCCCTGGTGGCGCTGCTGATGCGCCTGTCCGGCAAGCCGGCGCCGGCCCGCCTCAAGCGCCAGCGCGGCCAGTTGCAGGACGCCATGCTCGATGGCCACTTCCACCTGGGCGGCAAGCGGGTGGCCGTCGGTGCCGAGCCCGACCTGCTCTTCGCGCTGGCTTCGGTGTGCCACGAGATGGGCGCCGAGGTGGCCGCCGCGGTGACCACCACCCATTCGCCGGTGCTGGAGAAGGTGCCGGCCCTCGAGGTGCTGATCGGCGACCTGGAGGATCTGGAGCTGGGCGCCGTCGGCTGCGACCTGCTGCTGACCCACGCCCACGGGCGTCAGTCGGCGACGCGGCTGGGCATCCCCTTGTTCCGGGTCGGCATCCCGCAGTTCGACCGGATCGGCGCGGCCCATCAGTTGAGCATCGGCTACCGGGGCACCCGCGATCTGATCTTCCAGCTGGCCAACACCTTCATCGCCAACATGCATGCCCACGGCCCCGAGGACTGGCCCCTGCCGGTCGAGGCGCTGGCCGCCGCGCGCGGTGGCACTGCGGGGGCCTGCAATGCGGGCGGCCGCTGTGGTTGCGGCAGCCCGGCCGAAGACACCGTCGTTCCCATTCTTCCCGCGTGCTGAGGAGTCCATCATGAAAGTCGCATTCGCCACCCAGGACAAGGAGCGCGTGGACGCGCACTTCGGCTGGGCCAAGTACATCGCCATCTACGAGATCAACGCCGAGGGCTACCGCTACCTCGAGACCCACGACTTCGGCGGCGAGCTCGCCGAGGATGGCAACGAGGACAAGCTGGCCCCCAAGCTGGAGGTCATCATGGACTGCGCCATCGTCTATGTGGCCGCCATCGGCGGCTCGGCGGCCGCCCGGGTGGTGGCCTGCAAGATCCACCCGGTGAAGGTGGCCGGGCCCGAACCCATTCTCGACATCCTCGACAAGCTGCAGGACGTGCTCAAGGGCACCCCGCCGCCGTGGCTGCGCAAGGCCCTCGCCAAGGGCGAGGAACGGACTTACGACTTTGAAGAAGAGGCCTGAAAAATGACTGATGTAGCTGAAGCCCCCACCGACGTGATGCAGGACCCGTTCATCCGCGAACTGGTCAAGCAATGGCGCGCCCAGGACACCCACGGCGCCTGGGAAGGCAAGACCGACGCGATGCTCCTCGACCCCTATGTGCTGGACGCCGAGAAGCGCAAGGAACTGCCCATGATGGCGGACCCGGACCCCGAGACCCTGTGGCGCATGGAGTTGTTCTACAACGCCATCGCCCTCTCCATCGAGCGCGAGACCAAGGTGATGGTCAGCCCCATGCTCAAGATGCACCACGAGGGCTTCGGCCGCCAGGTGCTCATCGCCGGCCGCCTGATCGTCTTCAACAAGCAGGTCCGCGACGCCCACCGCTTCGGCTTCAACAGCCTGGAGAAGCTGTCCGCCGCCGGCACCAAGGCGGTGACCGAAGCCGTCGAGATGATCCGCAAGTTCCCCGACGTGGCCAACTATTCCTGACCGGAGCCCGACCATGGAAGACCTCGAAACCCTCAAGGCCCGCGCCAAGAAGCTCAACGCCCAGGCCACCCAGGCCAAGATGGACCTGCACGACCTGTCCGAAGAGCTGCCGACCAACTGGGAGCAGATCCTGGAAGTGGCCCAGCGCGCCTACGACGCCCACAAGAACCTGATGGCCGCCCGCAAGGAACTGGCCGCGGCGAGCGCCTGAACGGCGTCGCCCTTCACCCCTGGAGAGCTGAAATGGCTTCTTTTTCCGTGACCCTGCCGAGCGGCGAGATCTGGACACCCAAGTTCGTCGCCGACCTCAACCAGGAAAAGTGCATCGGCTGCGCCCGCTGCGTGCGGGTGTGCGCCCGCGACGTACTGGCCCTGGTCGGCGTCACCGAGGACGGCGAGCTGCTGGCCATCGACCCGGATGACGACGAGGACGAAGAGTACGAAAAGAAGGTGATGACCATCGCCCACAAGGAGAACTGCGTGGGCTGCGAGGCCTGTTCCAAGGTGTGCCCCAAGAAGTGCTACACCCACGAGACGGCCAACGTCTGAGTGTTGCTCCGCACCGGCCCGCATCCCGGGCCGGCCGGCGGCATGATCCGGAGAGTGCGATGAACGACCTGTCCCATGCCTATGTGGCGGCCCGCGCGGCCGTGCCCCTCCCGCCACCCCTCTCACGGCGGCTGCCGGCCTGGCTGGCCACCGCCCTGGAAACGGAGTTCGGCCCCCAGGCCGGCACCATCGCCGCCCTGTGGAGCGCCCGCCATCCCCACATGCTGAGGGAGGACGGCTCCACGGGCGTCGATGCCCGTAACGAGGAATACGTCGACATCTTCGAACTGCTCTTCGAGCACGCGCCGGCCGGCGACACCCACAGCATCGCCATCGCCCGCTGGATCGCCCTGTCGTGCTGCGGCCAGGATCATCTGTGGGAAGACCTCGGCCTGCCCGAGCGCCCGGCCCTCAGCGCCCTGCTGGCCCGCCGCTTCCCGGCCCTGCATGCCAGGAACGTGCACAACCTGCGCTGGAAGAAGTTCTTCTACAAGCAGCTCTGCGACCGCGCCGAGGTCAAGGCCTGCCGGGCACCGAGCTGCGCGGTGTGCTCCGAGTATGCCGGGTGCTTCGAGGGCGGCGCCTGAGGGGAGGGCGCTACATGCTGCGGCTCAGCGCCACCAGGCTGGCGTCATCCAGCCGCCCGCTCACCGGCAGGGCGTTGTCCTTCTGGAACTGCATCAGGGCCTTCTGGGTGTTCTCACCGAACCATCCATCCACTCCGCCCGCGTTGTAGCCCCGGTACATCAGGAAGAGCTGTGCCGTGCGCACCTCCAGGCTGGGCAGCGGGCCCATGCTGAAGCGGCTGAAGGCAGTGCGCAGCTTCTCGTCGTACTTGTTCTTCTGGAACTCCGGGCCGTTGTAGCCCTGGGCGAAGGCTGCCCAGTCCCCGCTCTTGAGGTGGCGGGCGAGCCTCGCATCGCGGATGAAACCGACCATGCCCAGCAACTGGGCGTCCTCCGACTGGCACATGGCGGTGACCATGGACTCCGCGTCGGGGTAGCCCGCCGCGACCGCGTTGAAGCCCATCACCTGGCCGAGGCCCCAGGACGTGCTCTCCAGCGCGGCGGCCCGGTCGAGGGCGATGGCGCGCGTGAGCCGGTCGTACTGGTTGGCCCCACCCTTGCCATAGCCACCCGCCGTCCTGCTGCTGAGGTCCGGGTCGCTGGCGTCGAAACGCCCCCCGGTCTTGCGGTGGAAGATGTGCCGCTCGAACAGGATCAGCGGCCGCCGATCGGCCAGAAAGCCACAGCCCTTGGTCTCCACCGTCATCACCGCCCACAGGGCCGGCAGCCCCACCCCCAGCCCGCGGGCCGCCTGGTCCAGGCCTTCCTGGCTGAGCGGATTACCGCGGCCGCTGAAGGGCAGGGGGGCAGGAGCCGCTGCCGCCGTCGACCTGGTCGCGGAGCGCGCCGGAGCCCGGCTGCGGGCCGGCGCCGCTGAGGCCGGGGCGAAGTCGTAGACCAGCTCGCACATGCCCGGGTGGGCGGCGAGCGGAGTACTCCCCTCCACCTTGAAACCCAGCCCCGTGAGGCGCGAGCTCTCCGCCTGGCTGTCCAGGCTGGGAATGATGAGTTTCATGCTGGGTGTCCTCCGGTGAGCGGGTCGCGGGTTTCCAGTCGGCATGGCTGCTGGGTCATGTGAGTGGTATAGGACACGCGGGGCGGGGCGCAAAGGAGGCGTCGTAGTCCTTCACCTTGTCCAGGTTTTGAGGTTGCCGCTTGTCACGGAAGAGGATGTGGCGTTAAATCCATCCCACATAAGCCTGCTTGGTTCTCAGGCTGTAATGCTTGACCCGAATACGCTCCCGAACTTGATCCTGCAAGCGGGGCGAGGAGGGCGGCATCATCAGAGGGGGAAACAACACCATGGCGGAATACTCCGTGAAGACTGTTTTCATCTACAGCAATCTGGCATATCCCAAAAGTTTGGGCCGCAGTCGTGTAAGGCGCCAGAGATGCCGGATGCCGTCTACTTTACGTTAGGCCCCCTCGCATGCTTCGAAGATCGTTTCTTCCCCCTATTCCCGAGTTTGAGGTTGCGGCGATGTTGTTGTCGCAAGCAGCAAATGCGTACATGTCGGGAAACTATCCGCTTTGCGAAAAGCTGCTGGTAGATGCAGATTTAAGGCCGCTACGGGACTTCGCATACTTGGTCGCTGGCCCGATCAATCCAGAAATTCATCGGCAGTCGAAGAATCCCTCGTACACGCCTCAGCTTCTCACCGGGATTCCTCGAATGCCAAATGCGGCGGTGACGCGCTCTATCTACTTGCGAGACGGTTTCAGATGTAGATTTTGCGAGTCGCGCGTCATCGTAAAAGAGGCAAAGAAGGTTTTTGAAAAGGCCTTTCCTTTGGCTGCGCGGAAAGGGAATTCAAATGAAGCCAATCATTTCGGGTTGGCCACGCTTACCGCATCTGTAGATCATGTGGTTCCTTTTAAGCGTGGAGGTACAAATGACCCGTTCAATCTGGTAACGGCTTGTGGGCCATGTCAGTACGGTCGGAACCAGTGGACCCTTGAAGAAGTGGAGATTGAAGACCCAAGAAATTTCCAACCAATCGTAGATGATTGGGATGGCTTGTCCCGGCTGGTAGGATTCAAGAAATAAAAGGCAGCGCGGTGAGCGAGAGCCCTCCCCGCATGAGAATAGGTGTTGCCTCGATAAAACCCTTAACTCGGGGGCGATGATGAGAGAACGACGTGGTGCGATTGCTGCCTACTCTGACCCGTGATCGCTGCGCTGTTCGAACACCATACGCACGGCCAGCTCGCTCATCTTCGTATCTTGCGGAGGACTTGGATCCTCAGTTTTCCGCCATCGCAGAGCGCAAACCAAGATGCTCGACGAACGGGTCAAAATCCCTGTCGCTGTACAGCAGAGGCAAGTCATCCTCAATGCACCGCGTTGCGATGATCGTGTCGATGGTTTTGCGTATCGTCACGCCTTGCGCTCTGAGCGCTCGGTAATTTCTGGCCGCCTGCAAGGCAATATCTTGGCCGCCCAGGGTAATCACATCCAACGATGTCAGTAGCCTTCTTGCCTGGTTGAAGTCTTTCTCGCTGCCGAAGCCCTGGAGCACCTCCGTCAGGATCAGATCACCTACCGCCAGTAGTTCGCTGCTCAGCAAGGCATCCAAGCGCTCGGCTTGTGGGGTCGTCGTCCCGCGGAAGAAATCAATCCACACGCTGGAGTCCACGACGATCACTTGTCGGTCCTCATCGCGTTCAGGTCGCCTTCCCACTGCAGCTTGCCCCGGGCGCGACGAAGCTCCTCCTGCTGGCGTAGCCTCAACAACGTGCGCAAGCCAAGCTCCACAGCCTCCTTCTTGGTCTTCAAGCCAGTCAGTCGGAGCGTGTCGTTCATCAGCTTGTCGTCGATCTCGATGTTCGTGCGCATGATGTGTAAAAAGTAGTATTTATATACACATGCTAGCGCCGTCGTATCCAACCAACAAGCATTTTTCTCCGGGAGGGGCGCCCGGGATCGCGGTCAAGCGGATCCCGAAGCCGCCGCAGCTAAAGGGCTCCGCCCCCTGTCGCTTCACCCCCCTGAAACATAAACAGCTGCGGCTGCCCTTCCTTGTACACCCTTAGCCACATCAGCGTCGCCGGCACCAGCGCACGCGTGGCGAACCACAGGGCTTCGTCGCGCTCTGGGCCGTCCTGTCTGATCTGCTGGGCGAGGGCGGCCCACGCTGCCCAGTCGATCTCGGCGAACTGCTGGCGCTGGGCGTCGGGGAGGTCGGCCAGGTTGGTGGCGATGACGCCGACGAGGCGGCCGATCTCGCTGCGGGCCAGGCGGGAGCGGCGGAAGGTGGCTTCGTCCATGTCCTCGGCGAGGGTCAGGGCGTCGGTGCCGGCGTCGACGATGTTGGCGAGCAGGGCACGGATGACGATCATGGGGTGTCGTCCGGGTCGGAGGTCGGGGCCGCGGGGGGCGTCCAGGGCCGGCCCTTGCGGGCGGGGGCGGATTCGTCCTTGAGGCGGGTGATCACGCTGGCGCCCAGGTTGTCGTTGGGGTCGAGCTGGGCGGCCTTGTCGAGGAGGGCCTGGGCTTCGGCCCGGTCGCCCAGGCGCAGGCGGATGAAGGCCAGGGCCTTGAGGGTGAACAGCCAGAAGCGGGCCGGTCCGACGCCGCCGAAGTCGGCATCGCCGCCCTGCACCTCGCGCCAGTGGCGGCCGATGCGGGCCTGTTCGCCGGCCACCCGCAGGCCGTCTCGGGCGCAGCGCTCTGCGTCTTCGAGGCGGTGGCGGTAGAAGTAGAACTTGTACTGGGCGAAGTACACCGCCAGGCAGTGGGGTGCCGACAGGCGGGCGCTCCACAGCAGGGCTTCGGCCTTGGTCGGGTCGGCATGGGCGGCGGCGGCCTCGTGGAGCAGACGGTTGACGCTCTCCGGGGCCTCGCCGCCGAAGAGCGCCCGCGAGCTTTCGCCGGTGAAGAGGTTCACCAGGTGCCTGCCGGTGCCTGCAGGCGGGCGACCACTTCGCCGCCTTCCAGGTGCGTGTCGAAGATCTCGACCACGTCGTCCTTGCCCACGCCGGTGTACAGCACGCCCTCGGGATAGACCAGCACATTGGGGCCGCTGTCGCAGGGGCCCAGGCAGCCGGAGTAGGTCACGCCGATGCGGTCATAGGCGTTGCGCTTCTGCAGCTCGCCCCAGAAGGTCTGCAGGACTTCGTTGCAGCCCTTGGCGGCACAGGAGCCGCGGGGGTGGCCGGGAGGGCGCTGCTGGGCGCAGACAAATACGTGCCTTTGGGGTTTTGCCATGATGCTTTCTCCGTACGGGTAAGGCGGTGGTCGGGGGGCGGGCTGGGCGCAGCCCGGCCCTGGGGGCAGTCTCAGGCAGCAGCGCAGCGGTCGATCAGCTTTTCCAGTTCGGCCACGTGCTCGGCTTCTTCTTCGGCAAACTCGGCGGCCATGCGCTTGACCTTGATGTTGTTGCTGATGGCGGCGATGCCGGCGTAGAAGGCGTGGCCCCGGCGTTCGGCCAGCAGCGCCAGCTCCAGCGCGCCGACCACGTCGATGAAGCCGTCGACGCCTTCCCAGCCGGCGTTCTCGGGGCTGATGCCGTCGGCCCAGCGCATCTGGTCGGGGCGCAGCTCGGGCAGGGTGCGGAAGCCGCCCCGTTCCATGGCTTCAGCCAGATGCTTCCGCGAGAAGCCGGCCATTTTCTGGAAGAAGTCCGCCACTTCGGTGTTGCCGGCGGTCTTCATGTCCTCAGTCAGTTCTTCGTAGTGGCGTGCGGCCTCCCGCTCCAGCTGGATGGCGTGGGCGAGGAACAGGTGGATGTCATCCATGATGGGGCCGTTCCTCAACCGAACTTGAACAGGATGCCGTGCCCGCCGCGGGGGTATTCCCACTCCACGTTGGAGAGCTCGGTGCAGATGATCCGGCAGCTGCCGCATTCGAGGCAGCCGTCGGTGATCAGGGTCACGGCGCCATTGCCCTCCGACTTGTAGCAGGAGGCCGGGCACACATAGGTGCAGGACTGGCTCTTGCACTCGTTGCGGCACAGGTCCGGCTGGCGGATCTTGATGTGCGGGCGGCCGTGATCGACCTTGTAGCGGTTCTGGAAGAGTTTCTCTTCCACATTGACGGCGACGGTGCTCATCTGAAAGCCCTCCACAGCTTGAGCGCATCACCCGCCAGGCCGGTCAGGCTGCGCGATTTACGGAAGTTGGAGAAGATCTCCTTCTCTTTGGTCTTCTTGTCGATGCCATCCACGGTGATCATCGAGCGGGCGGCCCGGTTGAGCAGCTCGGGGTAGGTGGTGAAGAACTGGTTGTTCTGGTGGAACACCTGGGGCATGTCGCGGTACTTGTGCAGGTCCTTCATCACGAAGGACTCGTCCAGGGCCTGCTTGTAGCTCGCCAACTGCTTCGCCTTGAAGCCCTTGCCGGCGGCCTTGGCGGCGATGGCGGTCTCGGCGGCCAGGCGGCCGGTGGTCATGGCCAGGTTGGAACCTTCACGGTGCACCGCATTCACAAAGCCGCCGGAGTCGCCAACGATCATCCAGCCGTTGCCATGCACCTTGGGCACCGCATAGAAGCCGCCTTCGGGGATCAGGTGGGCGCAGTATTCCTTCATCTCGCCGCCGGCGATGAGGGGGGCCACCGAGGGGTGGGCCTTCATCTTCTCGAGCAGGGTGTAGGGCGAGGTGCGATTCGGGTTCTCCTTGAAGTCGGAGAGCATGCAGCCGACGCCGAGGGTGATCGAATCCTTGTTGGTATAGAGGAAGCCGGTGCCCATCATGCCGTCGGTGATCTTGCCGAACATCTCGATGACGACGCCTTCCTCCTCCTTGATGTTGAAGCGGGCCTCGATGGTCTCCTGCGGCATGAAGAGGATCTCCTTCACCGCCAGGGCCACGTTGCCGGCCTGGATCTCGCCGTGGAAGCCGGCCTTGCGGGCCAGGGTGGAATTGACCCCGTCGGCCAGGATCACCACGTCGGCAAACACCTCGCCGCCCTGGCGGTCGCAGCGCACGCCCACCACCTGGTCGCCGTCGAGGATCAGGCTCTCCACGGTGGTCTCGCAGATCACCAGGGCGCCGGCCTCCTTCACCTTCGACGAGAACCACTTGTCGAACTGGGCGCGGATGATGGTGTAGCGGTTGTAGGGCGGCTTGTTGTAGTCGTCGGAGCGGAAGTGCGTGCCGACGAAGGACTCTTCGTCCAGCACCCACATGCGCTGCTCGATGATGTGGCGCTCGAGGGGGGCGTCCTCCCGGAAGTCGGGGATGATCTGCTCCAGCGCATTGGCGTACAGGATGGCGCCCTGCACGTTCTTCGAGCCCGGGTATTCGCCCCGCTCGATCTGCAGCACCGACAGGCCGGCCTTGGCCGCGGTGTAGGCGGCGGCGTTGCCCGAGGGGCCCGCGCCGACGACGATGACGTCGAATTTCTCGCTCATGGTGAGGGTCTCCGGTGGGCGCTCAGGCGGCCTTGCGGCTGCGCATGGCAATGTGTTCGCGGAAGGTGTCGGTCAGCACCGGCAGCACCTGCATGGCGTTGCCGACGATGCCGTGGTGGGCGAAGTCGAAGATCGGGGCGTTGGGGTCGGTGTTGATGGCGATGATCACGTCTGCCCCCTCCATGCCCACCCGGTGCTGGATCGCCCCGGAGATGCCGGCGGCGATGTAGAGCTTGGGGCGCACCGTCTTGCCGGTCTGGCCGACCTGGCGTTCGGCATCCACCCAGCCGGACTGGACCACCGGGCGGGTGGCGCCGACCTCGGCACCGAGCACTTTGGCCAGATCCCAGATCAGCTTGAAGTTGTCCGGGTTCTTGAGGCCCTTGCCGCCCGATACGATGATGTCCGCGTAGGCCAGGTTGACCTTGTTGCTGTTCTCGTCGGCGATGAAGTCGAGCAGCTTGGTGACGATGTCGGTCTCGATCATGCCCAGGCTGTCTTCGATGATGGTGCCGGTCCGGGTGGTGTCGGCGTCGGGCATGCGCATCACGCGGGGGCGCACGGTGGCCATCTGCGGCCGGTAGGCCAGAGTCATGATGGTGCACAACAGGGAGCCGCCGAAGGTCGGGCGGGTCGCCGCCAGGGCCCGGGTGGCCGGGTCGATGCGCAGCTCGGTGCAGTCGGCGGTGAGGCCGGTGGCCAGGGTGGTGGCCACCGAGCCGGCCAGGTCGCGGCCCATGGTGGTGGCGCCCAGCAGCACGATCTCGGGCTGGTACTTGTTCACCAGATCGGTCATGCCCTTGGTGAAGGGCTCGTTGCGGTAGCCCTTGAGCACCGGGTCGCGGATGATGTAGCAGGCCTCGGCGCCAAAGCTGTAGGCCTCCTTGGCGATGGCGTCGAGGGGCTCGTCCGGCCCGCCCATGATCACCCCGGAGAGGGACACGCCCAGGGTGTCGGCCAGCTTGCGGCCTTCGCCGAGCAGCTCCCAGGACACCGAGTGGGCTTCGCCGCGGTCGTGTTCGATGAACACCCAGACGCCCTTGTAGGCCTTCAGGTGCTCGGGCAGTTCCAGGTTGCGGCCGCCTCGGGCGGCGGGCTTTTTCGGTTCGGCCTCGCTCATGGCAGGGTTCCTTTCGTGTCGGGTCTGAAGGTCACACGGCGGCCTTGGCGAGGATGTCGCGCTCAAGGGTCGGGTGCTGGGTGAAGATTTTCTGGATCACGTTGAGGGCCACGTCCCGCGGGGTGGCGTCCTCGACGGACTGCATCAGGGCCTTCTCGGCACGGGGCGTCGGGCCGAAGACCTTGCTCACCACGGTGGGCGAGCCCTTCAGGCCGATCTTGGTGACGTCCTCGATGCCGGCGGCTTCCTTGTTCCACTTGCGCACAGGGTAGCGGGCGGCGTGGATCATGTTTTCCAGCGGCGCGAAGCGCATCTCGTTGGTGCCTTCGAGCATGGTGATCAGGCAGGGCACGGCGGTTTTCAGCACCTGCACGCCGCCCTCGGCGCGGCGTTCGACGGTGATGCTGTCGTGTTCCAGGTCCAGGTCGGCGATGCGTGACACATAGGTGAGGAGCTGCAGGCCCAGCCGCTTGGCGATGCCCGGGCCCACCTGGGCGGTGTCGCCGTCGATGGTCTGCTTGCCGGTGAACACGATGTCCACCTTCTGCTCCCGGCCGAGCTGGCGCACCGCGGCCGCCAGGGCGTAGGAGGTGGCCAGGGTGTCGGCGCCGGCGAAGGAGCGGTCGGTGACCAGCACGGCGTCGTCCGCGCCGAAGGAGATGCACTTCTTCAGCGCATCCTCGGCCTGCGGCGGGCCCATGCAGATCACCGTGACCTTGCCGCCGAACTTGTCCTTGAGGCGCAAGGCTTCTTCGAGGGCGAACAGGTCGTAGGGGTTCACGATGGCCGGAACACCCTGGCGCATGATGGTGTTGGTGACCGGATGGACGCGGATCTGCGCCGAGTCCGGAACCTGCTTGATACAGACGACGATGTGCATGGCGGCGGTCCTGTCGGATCAGGTGGCGGAGGGAAGGGTGGCGCGCAGGCTGTCGAGGCTCACCTGCTGGCGGCCGTCGCTCTCCTGGAACACCTTGAAGACTTTTTCCTGGGCGGGAGTGGAGCGCACGAAGTCGTCGTACGCCGCCACCAGATGCCCCCGGTAGCGGCTGAACAGCTCGCCGCTATCGAGGCCGCTGAGGGCCGAATCCCGGCGCAGGTACTGGTAGAAGCGCTTGAGGATGTGCAGCCGGCTCACATTGACCACCTTCTGGTCGAAGGGCACGGCAAAGAACTGGAGGAATTCCTCGGCAGAGGAGAGCTTGGCGAGTTCGCCGGTCAATTCGTTCATGGCGTCAGGCTCCTGGTGCGATGGGGGTGGTGGCCTTCCAGCTACCGTCGAAAGTGGGTTGCGAGCAGGTGTCGTCACAGGTCCGGCAGGCGCCGTCCGCAGGGCCGGGTTCGCCCTTGAGCTGGGCGATCTCCCGTTCCATCTGGGCGATCCGGTCGAGCAGGCAGCCGATCGCCTTGCCGACCGGGTCGGGGATCTGGTGGTGGTCGAGGTCGATGCCGTGGGCGATGCGGCGGCCCTCCTTGGGCAGCACCATCCGGCCGGGGATGCCGACCACCGTCATGCCGGGCCGCACCGCGTCGATGACCACCGAGTTGGCCGCCACCCGGGCGTTGTCGCCCACCGTGATGGGGCCGAGGATCTTGGCGCCGGCGCCCACCACCACCCCGTTGCCGAGGGTCGGGTGGCGCTTGCCCGGGTTCCAGGTGGTGCCGCCCAGGGTCACACCGTGATAGAGGGTCACGTCATCGCCGATCACCGCGGTCTCGCCGATCACCACGCAGGCGCCGTGGTCGATGAAGAAGCGCCGGCCGATCACCGCGCCCGGGTGGATGTCCACATTGGTCAGGAAGCGCGCCAGGAAGGACAGGGCCCGCGCGGCATAGCGCCAGTTGCGGCGCCACAGGCGGTGGGCCACCCGGTAGAGCATCAGGGCCTGCACGCCGGGGTAGATGGTGAGCAGCTCCAGGGTGTTGCGCGCCGCCGGGTCGCGGGCGAAGACACAGGCCACGTCCTCCCGCAGGGTGGCGAAGAAGCCCGGTGCGGCGCCCGGTTGGGCGGCGCTGTCGGCGAGGATCTTCATGTCGGGTTCCCTCGGGCTCATGACGCGCTCCCCGCGCAACGGCTCACCTCGAGGAGAAAGCGGGCCAGCTCGCCGGCCGAGGGCGGCCGCTTGGTGCAGGTGGCATGATCGCGGATGCGGATCAGCAGGCTGCGCGCCTCCACGTCCGACACCCGCATGCCCAGCTGGGCGTAGGCGGCGATCACCGCCCGCGAGCCGGAGTGCTTGCCCAGCACGGTGCGGTGGCTGCGCCCCAGCTCGGCCGGGTCGAAGCCCTGGTAGGTGCGCGGATCCTTCAGCAGGCCATCCACGTGCAGGCCCGCCTCGTGGGTGAACACGGCCTCGCCGACGATGCTCTTGTTGGCCGCTACGGCGCGCCCCGAAGCCTGCGCCACCAGGGCCGAGATGGCCGGCAGGGCCTGGGTGTCGATGCCGCAGTCGATGCCGTGCAGGTGGCGCAGGCCCATCACGATCTCTTCCAGCGGGGCGTTGCCGGCCCGCTCGCCGAGGCCATTCACCGTGGTGTTGGCATGGGTGGCACCGGCCCGGAAGGCGGCCAGGGTGTTGGCCGTGGCCAGGCCCAGGTCATCGTGGGCATGCATCTCGATCTCCAGGTCCACCTGGCGGCGCAGCGTGGAGATGGCCTCGTAGGTACTGAAGGGATCGAGGATGCCCAGGGTGTCGGCAAAGCGGACACGCCGGGCGCCCGCGCGCTGGGCCGTCTCGGCCACCCGCGCCAGGAAGTCGGCGTCGGCGCGGGAGGCGTCCTCGCCGCCCACCGACACCGCAAAGCCGGCGTCGCGGCCCTCGCCCACGTAGCGGGTCACCTGCTCCAGCACCCACTGGCGGCTGCGCTGCAGCTTGGTCTGCAGGTGGATGTCGGAGACCGGGATGGACAGGTGCAGGATGTCCACCGGGCAGTCCCGCGCCGCCGCCAGATCGGCGTCGGTCATGCGGCACCACACCATCAGCGAAGCCGGCAGCTCGAGCGCCGCAATGGCCTGGATCGCCTCGATCTCCAGCGCCCCCATGGCCGGAATGCCGATCTCCATCTCCGGGACACCCACCTCGGCGAGATTGCGGGCAATGGCGCACTTCTCGTCGAAAGTGAAAGCCACCCCGGCGGTCTGCTCGCCGTCGCGGAGGGTGGTGTCGTTGATGATGGTCAGCGGGTTCATGGTCGGCGGTGTCCTTTCACCACCTGACCAGCAAAGGCCGTGCCATCTGGGTATGGCGATTTAGTGCGCTGATTTACAAGGGTTTAATTATTGAGGCGTGAGGCAGGGCGAGGAGGGAGGGACCTAGCTGTAGGCTTTGTCAGGTTCCGGACAGGGGAGCCCGGATCAATGTCGGGGGCGTGTTGGACGCATGTAGGGGCGGCTTCAGCCGCCCACCGTCCTGGGGCTTCTTAAGGACGCCTTAAGCCTGTCTCGAGAGAATCAGAAAATTTTTCTTGATTCAGGGAGCTCGGGCATGAAGCGCACGTCATTGTTTGTATTGCTGGCCAACTGCATCGCGGCTTCCGCGGCGATGGCATCCCCCAACCTGATTTCCAACGGGGATTTCTCGTCCTATTACACCGCCTCGCAGGGCGGATGGACCAACTTCGGCATCCCCACCGGATGGTCGGGCATCACCGGGCAGATCGACAATGCCACCGTGTACCAGGGGGCGATGCGGTTTGCGACGAGTGGTCCTAGGAATGTAACGAGGGACAAGTCCTACATCTTCCAGAGCTTTACTGTCGCTGATGCAGGCAGCTACCAGCTCACCTTTGATTTCCTGCTGAACAACGTCTCCAGCGGAACCGGCTACAACGGGGCGAAGATCTACCTCGACAACATGTACGGCTCGGCGCCGGGTGTGACGCCTGTCGTATCGCCCAACATCGTGTTCTCGCGGACCTACAGCGACGAATACCAGGCCATCCTGCGGAATGGACTGGCCCCCAACACATGGCATCTCGCCCAGTCCGTGCTGCTGGAGCTCACCGCGGGTCAGCACACCCTTTACCTGTCCTCGGGAGGCATGGACCTGGCAAGCAGCGCGGCTTCGGTGTCTTTTGACAATGTTGTCCTGGCGCAGGCGGGCGGTACGGTGCCGGAGCCGGATCTCGCCATTCTGCTGACCTCGGGGCTGCTCCTGGTCGGGGTGATGCGGGGGCGCTTTTCGCGGCGCTAGGGTGAGCTGAGCGGCGTTGTGTTTCCCGCTCTGCATTCAGGGGGTGTGGGCGGCTGAAGCCGCCCCTACATCGCCCCTACATATCTGCCGCGTGTCGATTTACGACATGCTCTCCCGTGGCTCGCAGCGAACCTCCGTCTTCACCGAATTGGCGATGAAGCACTCCTCGTGCGCCCGGTGATGGAGTTCGTGCAGCTCGGCCTGCGTCGGCTGCCTGTCCCCCGAGAAACGCACTTCAGGGCGCAGGGTGACGACGGTCATCATCAGCTTGCGCTCTGCGTTCCTGGCCATCACGCCCTCGGCCGCGTCGTGGTAGTGATCGACGATGAAACCCTGGTCGGCCGCGATGTAGAGGAACCACAGCATGTGGCAACTTGACAGCGCCGCGACAAAGGTCTCCTCCGGATCGACGGCGTCGATGGCGGAACCGGGCGGGGGGACGACATGGGGCGACGACGAGCCGGCGACCTCAATGCCACCATCGAAGCGGAGGATGTGCTTGCGGCTGTAGCGGTTGTCGATGAACTTCTGGCCGTCGCGGGACCAGATCACTTCTGCGGTGTAGAGGGCCATGGGTGGGGAGTCTTCTCTGAGGGCATGCCAGGATCTTGATCTTCCGGGTTTACCGGGAAGCAGGGTGACGACGTATCACCCCCTTCTTGTCGCGAACGTCTCCAACAGTTCGTAGAGTCGCCGCAGCTCATTGTCGCGGCCAGGCTGCCCCTCGATAAGGTCGACGTGCCGGCGAAGCAGGCAAAACTCCTCTTCGTCACGAATGGAACCGTGCTCCATGATCTCACTTATGCGTGTCGCGACAGGATCACGGCGCGGTGAGATGGCCGCGTGGAATTGATCAAGCTGGGTGATCAGCTTGGTGATGGATTTGTCGAGCAGCTCAATCTCGGCATCCATGTCTGTCACGCCGCGGGGTTCGGCTGGATGGAGATCGTTCTTCATTTTCATGCGGGTCTCGGGCTTCTCTGTGCTTTTCGCCTTGGATTGCTGCAGCGATATTCACATTTCATGGTCGGCCCGACTATGAACTGCTTCACTTTCCCATCCGGCTCCTGCCACCTGCAGATGCCGGATGGCTGTGTGCGAGGGCTTAGCTCGATACCGCCGGCTTGGTCACGCGCCTGGGCCGGTTGCGTTCGGATTTCTTCTTGAGGCCGAGGGCTGCGATCTGGTCGGAGTCGGCACCGTAGATGACCATGGCCTCATCCTTCACGCCGAGAATGATGCGGTGGAATTCGGCGCGGGCGAGGAGGGCGTTGCTGCGGGCCGTGGCGCGAGCTGCTTCGGCGAGGGTGAGCGCGGTCTCGGCCTGGTTCAGGGCGCTGAGTGCGCCTTCGGCCGAGGCGAGGCTGAAGTCGGGGTTGTGAGCCTTGTAGTCGGCCATGCCGGTAAGGGCGCGGAAGGTGTCGATGTCTGCGTCGAGTTGCTGGGATGAGACGCGGGGGATGCTGTTGGTCATGCTGTCTCCTTCTGGTGTTGTCCGATGGATCCTCGGTGCGTGAATACTACATACCAGAATAATTCCATGACATATATCTATGTCATTTTTTGTGTTCGCCAGAGTGGCGTCGGTGCAGGTACTGTCAGACGACTGCAGGGGCGTGGAGATGGATTGCAGGGGCTGTCAGTACGATTGCGCGGCCGTGGGGAAGGATTGCAGGAGCTGACAGGACGATTGCAGGCTGTGCAGAAGGATTGCAGGTGCTGTCAGGACGATTGCAGGGCCGTGGGGAAGGATTGCAGAAGCTGTCAGGACGACTGCAGGCTGTGGGGAAGGATTGCAGGGGCTGTCAGGACGATTGCAGGGCCGTGAGGAAGGATTGCAAGGGCGTGAAGGATGGGGCCTGGGAGTGTCAGTAATTTTGTGTTCGAGGCGGTTTTCGAGTGGCTCTGCCCATGGGCAGGATCATTCGGGTGGCCTTCATCTCGTCACCGCCGGGCTGAAGCGCTCGCCGTGCAGGATGGCGAACTGGTTCATTGCGGCTTTCCAGTGGGGGATTGCCGGGTTCAAGCTCTATGGGTGAGGGGGGTGGCTTGTCGGCCGAAGCAGCCGCTCAACCCCTGCCGCCGAACTACCGCTACACCCCCCAATGTTGCCGTTGAGCTTTGAGGAAAGCTGTCGTTCAACGTTGGACATAACCGGCGCCGAAGCGCACAGCCCGAAAGGACCCAAAAAGTGCAGCTTATTGGGCGTCCGGCTGACGGACTTGTTAGGGTCCACAGACCTCGGCAAAGCCGCGCAGTCGCCGCTCAAGACCATCTTTCAACTCTCTCATGTTCCGGAAAAAGATGATTGGGTAGTCTTTGAGATCAAACTCCAACTTGGTTCCATCTCGCGCGATGTAAATGGGTGTTTTATTTAGCCCCTGAGCATATCCGGCCTCGTAAAAAACATTGGGACGGGAATCTGTCAAATCTACGATGACATATTCGGCCCTTCGGATTGATTCAAGGATGCGGTCAGTTATTCTTTCGTTCGTTTGGGACTCATCTACCCTTTCAGCGTGAATCCCACAACGCTGCGCCGCTTCTTTAATTGAGTCGAGGACATCCTCAAGTTGTGGGTCATGGTGATTGATGGGCATTGCGATGAATGCGTATCCCTTCCGTACATCAAGGTCCACCTGAACCTCAGGTTCGTTAGACAGTGGAAGTGATGGGCCGGCTCGTAGCACCCCAATCGTTTGATCGATCATATCGACGACATTCTCAATAAGATTCACAAGGTATGGGGGGTCGAACATCATCGCGAATGGATCAACATTTCGCATCACTAATCCACCTACAGCCGGAGGCGGACCAATCGTCAACGTGTGAAAACACCCTGCTTCTATTACTTCCTGCCGCACCCAAACACTGTTTTGGTTTATGAATGAACGCACATCTGGGTCGTGGCGTTGCTGCCATCGCAATAAGTTGGTTTTAAATTCTTCAAGCCGCTGAATTTTTTCTTCGATTTCCATGAGCGCCTTCTGCAAACTAACTTTGGTTTAGGACGACGATTCCGCCGCATAACATCGGAATGCTGGAGAACATGGCCAGCAAGTTATTTTTCAAAAACGAAAACTACGCGCAATGCAAAATAAAATGACCGGGAGGGCAGTAGCGAACGGCATATTAGGATGATCCGATTTATGTGGCGCGTAGGCCTAAGGCATACCGCCGCGCCCGACTGTCCGCTATCTGGATCGGGCGGCGACCGGTCGCTTCTGACCGTCTGCCGCCGGATGCTCTACAAGTTATCAACGGCCGCTCCAGCCGAGAAGCCGCCCCTAGACCTCCTCCCCAAAGGAGCGCCCAACTCCCTCACCTTCCGTCGCTTCCTCGATTCACCAAGGCCTGACAGGGGCAAGGCCGGCCGTTGGCGTGATTCAGGTTGCCGGTGGTGTTGCACGATCAGTCGTATCCTCTGACCATCAGCAGCCCTTTTCGCAACCATGTACATCCCCGTAGGGGTTCTGTGCATGATCAGAGCCTGCTCTGACCTTTTGATCTGCGCAGCGTTGGGGGGGGCTGTCCGCTGCGGTTGTTTGAGGAGGCGTAGCCGACGAGTTCCGCGCTGGCCGCCTGATGGGAGCAGTCTTCAGGGGCGGCTTCAGTCGCCCGCAGGTGCTTGATCGGAGTCCGTGGGCGGCTGAAGCCGCCCCTACATGGGCATGAAGGGGATCGGCCCCGCCTTTCGAGGCGCAGGCTGACGATGCGGGGCCTGGATCAGAAGGGCAGATCGAAATCCCGTGCTGGCTGCCGGCGCAGGGTGATGGTCTTGAGCCAGGCCTTGAGCTGCTTCGGGTCGTCGGCGGTTTCCAGGTCGGCCTGCGCTTGGCAGATGCTGTGCTCACAATTCGCCATGTCGGCCTGCAGCATGGGCATGAGGTCTTGCGGGCGGAGCTTTTCGAAGGGGGACAGGCCGAATTCGGCCATGAAGCCGTGTTCGACATGCTGGATTTCCATCTCCAGTTCTTCGAGCTGGCTTTTCAGGATCTTGATGTAGTGCTTGAGCCGCTCTCCACCGAGCGTTGCCAGGTGGGCCTGGTCGATGTGTTCGAGCTGGAGTTGTAGTTCCAGCAGTTGCAGCAGATTGCCTTTTTCGTAGGCCTCATTGACGCGTTGCATCAGCTCGGTTTTGCGCTGCCGTTCGGCGGGGTCGGGTTCCCGGTCCGGGTGGAGGGCGCTGGCCAGCTTGCGATAGACCTCCCGGATCGACTGGCTCATCTGCTTTTCTTCCGCCTCCTGGTGGGCCTCCCGGGCGAGTTGTTTGGCGGTCTTCTTGCGGGGCTTTGGCGGGGTGTGCCCGGCTTCGTGCGGGGTGTGGAGCTGTTGTTCGAGCTGCCGGATCACCTCATCGGGCGAATTGAAGTCGATATCATCTCCGAACTCCATGCCGAACATCTCTTCAAGCATGGATTTCATGTCGTCCTGCTGCACGGCCTCCTCGGCGTCGTAATCGGACTGGTTGTGCAGGTTGTACAAGGCCTTGATGCCGTCATCCTCCCGGTGTTCGAGGATGCATCGCGTGAGCTCGCAGATCATGGCCGACAGCTTGCGCTTTTCCCCCTTGGTCACCCCTTTCTGCCCGTAGGCCAGGTCCAGGCGCAGGGCGAGCCGGGTGTGCTGATCGGCTTCTTCGTCCTGCAGCGGCAGCAGATCGCTGACATAGCGCTGCCTGAAGCGCGCAATCTCCTTGCCCCAGTCGGCCAGTTCGGCGCGCCGCGCGTCGATCTTCTTGATCAGGGTGTTGAACGCCTTCTGCTCCTTGCTGAGCGGTGCGTTGCTGGTGAGGACCAGGCTGGGAGCGGGGGAGGGCTTCGGGGAAGGGAGGGGCATGATCCGGCGGGCGGAGGTGGGGGCTGCTGTGTTATTCGCTCAATGCAGGGTCGGCAACGGCAGATGCGCGCCAGCAGGAGAGGAGCGTCTCGGGCCCTTGATCGTGCCGCCAGGACTGGGGCGTTCGGGCGGCCTTTGTGTGGCGAGTCAGGTACTCAATTCCTGCAAGACTTCTGGGTGAGCAACGGCGACACGGAGTAGCGTCTTGGCCGCACCCGTGGGGGATCGGCGACCCTGCTCCCAGTCTTGCAGCGTTCTCGTGGAAACCCCCAGGAGTTGTGCAAATGCTTGCTGAGATAGTCCCATTCTCGCACGCGCTTCTGCCGCTTCCGGCAATGGGACTTGCGTGGTGCGCGCCGCCTCACCATGCTTCATCTGTCTGATGGATTCAAGCAGATCGCGTTGGAATTCTTCGATCTCAGAGGGCATCTTCGACTCCTTGTTTCAATTCCGCCAGAAAGGATGTGGGGAGATTGTCGAACTTGGCTTTCTTGTAGACGATCAAGAGCCAGATCACTTCTGTGTTCGTGTTGAAGTAGATGACCCTGGCTCCGCCGCGTTTCCCCTGCCCGGCAGAAGTCCAGCGGACCTTTCGGCAGCCGCCACTGCCTCTGATCAAATCGCCGGCTTCAGGGTTGGCAGCGATCCAGTTGATGAATTCAAGGCGTTCGGCTTCCGACCAGACTTCGCTGGCATAGCGTTGGAAGATGGCGGTTTCAGCAACGGTTCTCACTCGTGGAGACTACGGCACTGCCGTATTTTGTGCAAGCGGAGGGGCTTGCCTTGCGGCTGTGTGCGAGAGCTTGCGGATAAGGGGTTTGGCGGAGGCTGAGTGTGTCGCGGGCGGCTGAAGCCGCACCTACAGATTCGTGCACGGGGATTTTGTGTAGGGGCGGCTTCAGCCGCCCAACACGCCCCGACTATCCGCCTCCTCCGGCGTCTTTCAGGCCGTCAGTTCCAGCAGTTTGCCGAAGGCGGTGGCGAATTGGGCCAGGCCGTCCTGCTGCAGGCGGTCGCCCAGCACGTCGAGGTCGATGCCGAGGGCGGCTAGCGCGGCGATCTGGGCGGTGGCGCCGTCCAGGTCCGTGCCGAGGCTGCCGGCCTGGACTTGGCCGTGGTCAAGGAAGGCGGCCAGGGTGGCGTCGGGCAGGGTGTTGACGGTTTCCTGGCCGATCAGGGGCTCGACGTACATGAGGTCGGAGTAGGCGGGGTTCTTGGTGCCGGTGCTGGCCCACAGCATGCTCTGGGGGCGGGCGCCGGCGGCGGCCAGGGCCGCGAAGCCTTCGCCGTGGAAGCGCGCCAGGTAGCGCTGGTAGGCCTGGCGGGCGAGGGCCACGCCGGTCTTGCCGCGCAGGGCCAGGGCGGTGTCGCCACCGGTCTCTTCGAGGAGCTTGTCCACCAGGGCGTCCCAGCGGGACAGGAAGACGCTGGCCACCGAGCGCACCTTGCCCAGGTCGCCGCCGCTGGCGGCGAGCTTCTCGAGGCCGCGCTGGTAGGCGCCGGCCACGGCGTCCACGTGCTTGAGTGAGAACATCAGGGTGACGTTGAGGCTCAGGCCTTCGCCGGTGAGGGTCTCGATGGCGCGCACGCCGGCCGGGGTGGCGGGGATCTTGACCAGCAGGTTGTCGCGGGCCACGGCGGCGCGCAGGCGGCGGGCGGCGGCCACGGTGCCGGCTTCGTCGTCGGCGAGGGCGGGGGAGACTTCCAGGCTCACGTAGCCGGCGTCGCCGCGGCTGGCCTCGAAGACCGGGCGGATCACGTCGCAGGCGCGTTGCACGTCCTCGATCACCAGGCGCTCATAGCGGCCTTCCGCGCTCAGGTTCTCGCCGCGCAGGGCGTCGAGGGCGGGGCGGTAGTCCTGGCCCTCGGCGATGGCCTTGTGAAAGATCGCCGGGTTGGTGGTGACGCCGGCCACGCCGTTCTCGATGTGGCGGGCCAGGTGGCCTTCGTTGATCAGGGCGCGGGACAGGTTGTCGAGCCAGACTTGCTGGCCGGCGGCGCGGGCGGCTTGGATCGGATTCATGGACGAGACCTTGCTGCGAGGTGGGTTGTCGGGAGTGCTGTCTGAGAGTGGCCTGCCATTCTGGACGAATCGGCAGGTGGATGAAAGCCGCCTGGCATCAGCAGATCGGAAGAGCACACGTCTGAACTCCAGTCACGAATCACCATCT
>CALBTT010000157.1 GCA_937967645.1 uncultured Zoogloea sp. | reverse complement strand
CGAGATGGTGATTCGTGACTGGAGTTCAGACGTGTGCTCTTCCGATCTGTACCGACCCGGAAGAGCTCGTGCTGGCGCGGGTTGCGCAGGTCCGCATCGACCAGCAGCGTCTGTTCGCCCAGTTGCGAGAAGGCCACCGCCAGGTTGGCCGCCAGCCAGCTGCGGCCCTCGCCGCGGTCGAGCCCGACGATCGCCACCGTGCGCCGGGCCGGGCTGGCCAGGCGCTGCAGCACGAGCTGGCTGCGCAGCTGCCGCAAGGCCTCGACCCGGGGCGACTGGGGGGCGAAGGCAGCCACCAGCTCTGGCGCCACGCCGTCGTCCCCGGGGCTGAGCACCGGGTAGTCGAACTGGCGGGCGAGGGCGGCGCGGACATCGTCCTCACTGACCAGGCCGAGGACCACGGCGGTTTCGCCGAAGGGCAGGCCGGTTTGCTTCTGGTGTTCGGCAACCCGCCCGGCCGCGTCCGGAGACAGGCGTCCGGCAGCGATCAGCAGCTGGCCGATGACGGGCAGCGGGGGGCGGGGCCCCTCGGACGGGAGATGGGGGGCGGGGCCGGCGAAGTTCATTTTGTCCATGATCCTTGCTCGCTCAGACACGTCGCAGGAAAGAGAGGCGGCCAGGCGTGCCCGCCGGCGGGGCGCTGATCTCGACCACCCAGGGCACGCCGAGGGTGTCGGCCAGGTCGGCGCCGGAGCGCACCCGGCGGTCGAGCAACTCGCGCACGATGGCGACGGCCATGCCGAGCAGGCCGCCGATGGCGATGGCCAAGCCGAGGTTGAGCAGCAGCTTGGGGCTGGAGGCTTCGGTGGGGGCCACGGCGGTGGACAGCAGGGCCACGTTGCCCTGGCGCGACTTGCTCTCGAGGCTGGTCTGGGTGAGGCGGGCCATGACCAGGTCGTAGGCTTTCTGGGCGCTGTCTACCTCCCGCTGCAGCAGCATCATCTCGTCACGCTGCTGCTTCAGTTCCAGGACGCGCTGCTTCTGGGCGTCCAGGCGCTGCCGCAGGTCGCCCTCCCGGGCCTGGTTGATGCGGTTGTTGGTGCCGACGACGGCGGCCACCTGGCCGCTCTCCTGCTGCAGGCGGGCCCGCAGGGAGGCCACCTCGCCCTGCACGCGCTGGTACTGGGGATGGTTCTCGCCCAGGTAGCCGGACAGTTCGTTGAGCTTGGCTTCCTGGCGGGCCAGGTCCACCTTGAGGGCCTGGATCAGCGGGTTGGCGGCGATCTCGTTCATGCCGCCACCCTGACGCTGGCGCGAGCTGGTGTCGGTGCTCTGGGCCTGGGCCGCGGTGAACTGGGTGGACAGCTCGGTGAGGCGGGCGCTCTCCAGGTCCACCTTCTCGTCACCGACCAGGCCATGCTCGCGCTGGAACTCGGACAGGCGGGCCTGGGCCTGCTCCAGGTTGTTGCGCAGGACCTTGGTGTGCTCGTCGAACCAGGCAGCGTACTCGCGGGCCGGCTCCACCTTGAGTTGCAGATCGGTCTCCAGGTAGGCACGGGCCAGGGCATTGGCGTAGTCGGCGGCGAAGGCCGGGTCGTCGCTGGTGACGGTCAGGGTCAGGACGTTGCTTTCGTGGGACGGGCTGACCTTGACCGACTTCTTCAGGCGGCTGGCGATCCAGCGCGCGGCGTCGCCCTGGCTGCCGGCGGCCTTCTGCCATTTCTCGGCCCACGGGGCCTTGGCGGGCAGGCCGAGCAGGGTCACGGCGCGGGCGCCGACCCGTTCGCTGTCGATGATGTCGGCCTGGGTGGCGAGGAAGCCGGGGGTGGTGAAGCCGCTGCCATGCTGGGCCGACAGGGGGTCGCTGCCGCGCGGCTCGACCACCACCTCGGCCTGGGCCGAGTACTGCTTGGGCAGGACCAGGCTGACTGTCAGGGCGAGCAGCACGACCGCCGCCCAGACGCCGCCGAGCAGCAGGCGGCGGGCCTTGAGCACCGCCAGGAGTTGATTGAATCCCATATGCGCTCCCGGCCTCAGAACAGGGCTTCGCGGACGACGATCACATCGTCCGCTTGCACCAGATCGCCCAGCTGGGGGTTGAGGATGCGCACGCTGCCGTCGTCGCTGCGGCGGTGGATGCGGATCCCCCTCTCGGTGCCACGCGGGCTCAGCCCGCCACCGACGGAGAGGGCCTGCAGCACGGTCATCTGCCGTTCGAGGCGGTAGGCGCCGGCCTTCTGGACCTCGCCATACACGTAGACCTGGGCGGCGCGTTGCACGTACAGCGTGTCGCCGGCCATCACGGTCACATCCTTCTCCGGTGTCCAGGTGACGAACAGCTCGGCCACGTCGATCTCGGCACGGATCCGGCGGCCGTTGCGCATGCCGGTGAGGATCACCTTCTCGGCGCCCTGCGGGGTGGTGCCGCCGGCCAGCGCCAGGGCATCGGTGACCTTGGTGGTGGTGCTTTCCAGCGGATAGCGGCCGGGGCGGGCCACCTGGCCGAGGACTGCCACCTGGGCGCCCCGGACCTGCTGCAGGAGCAGGGTGACCTGGGGTTGCAGCACGAAGCCGCCACTGCGCAGGCCGTTGGCGATGGTCTTCTCCGCTTCCTGGAGGGTCAGGCCGCCGAGCTGCACGTTGCCGACCAGCGGATAGCTGATGGCACCGGTGTCGGAGACCCGGGTCTCCAGGCTGAGGTCCGGGTTCTGGAAGACCGAGATCTTCACGCTGTCCCCCGGGCCAAGGCGGTACTCCTGCGGCGTCGGCTCGGCCTGGGCCGGCAGCACCGCCAGCAGCAGCCACAGGCTGGCCAGCAGACCGGCCCACCAGGCGCCCGGCCGTTTGTCGATGTTCTTCAGAATGCCCACTGCACGCTCCCTGCCATAGTCCAATCCGTGTAACTCCATTCCGCCTGGGTCGAGTCCCGCTGCTCGCGCAGCAGGCTGAGGATCCAGCGCAGGCGGGGCGACATCTGGTGGGTGGCGCTCAGCAGCGCCTGCCCCACCTTGTCTTCCCGGCGACTTGTCACTGCGACGCCAAAGCCCGGGTCTCCCCGGTACTGCGCGTCGCGCCATTCGTAGCGGCCCTCCAGCCGCGTGCGCGGCGAGTAGGCCCAGATCCAGCCCAGCCGCAGGCCCCGGGTCGCCACGTAGCTGGAGACGAAGTCCTGGGCCGGCTCCACGTCGTAGCGCAGCACGCCGCTCAACTGGCTGCGCGGCGTGACCTGCCATTCCGCGCCGACCAGGGCCGAATGCCCCGAGTAATTGCTCTGGGGGTAGCGCCCGTATTCGCGGCTGACACTGGCCACCCGCATCAGGTAGCGCGAGCCGGTGCCGGTCGGCAGCGACAGCTCGAGGCTGGTCTCGTCCTGCTGGAAACGCTTCTCGGCCAGGGTCCCGGCGTCGTCTGCGGGGGCGTTCGGGTATTGGCCGCGGGCCCGGCGGCGGGTCAGGATGGCGGCGCCGCGCCCTTCCGGGGCATAGCGCAGCACCAGGTCCACCGTGCCGAAGTCGAGCTCGTTGGTCGGGCGGGTACCGTCCTTGTAGCGCCGGCTGCCCTCCGCAACCTGGGTGCCCACCTGCCAGCCGTCTGTCAGCCGGTAGAAGGCACTGCCCGACACCACCCGGGTGGTGGCGATGCTGCGCACCGGGGTGCGGAAGTAGGCGTAATCGTCGAGGGCTTCGCGATGCTCGGCCCCGATTTCGCCCAGCCAGTCCGGGCCGGCGCTCCAGCGCCAGCGCCCCACCGCCGAGCGGGTGGTGTGGTTGAGGAAGTCGAAGCGGCCATAGCGATGTGCATTGGCTTCCAGGTCGAGCAGCCACTGCTGCCCGGCATATCTCTTGTCCAGGCCCAGCTCCAGGCGGGTCTGGCTGTGCCAGGAGCCCCGCCCGGACAGACCGGCGGTCGCCGCCGCGGCGGCATCCCTCAGGCGGAACACGTTGCTGTCGTAGCTCAGCACCTCGCTCAGGGCGATCCGGCTGCCCGTGCTCTTGCCCAGGGGCAGGTCGCCCGCTTCCTCGCCACGCTCCGCCAGGTCTGCCAGCGCGGTCAGGCTGCGGCTGAGGTTCAGTTGCGCGGGGGACGGTTCGTCGCTTTCGAAGAGGTACACGTCGGGTCGACTCGTGCCGGCAAGCATGGTGCTCAGGCGCAGGGGCGGCAGATCGCCGGCCATGGCCGCTCCGCCCCCGCCCAGTGCCAGCAGCACACTCCCCAGTGATCCTCCCAAACGCTTCAGCACCCGTTACCCCAAACTCAAAAGTCGGCGAATCTTGATTCAGCCTTGCGAGTGCTAAAGCCAACTATTCCGCGGCTTTCAGGATATTCGTGAATATTCTGTGTTTCTTAGTGACAAAATCACACAAATCCTGAATTTGACAAATTTTTATTCAATTAGGACTTTGGAATAAGCGGGGGCCGGAGATGCGCACTGGCTGGCCCTGGCAGCGGATTGCGGCATTGCTGCCGCACGGACTGAAGAGCGGGTTTTTCCGTAGCCGGCAGGCTTTCTGGATAGTCTCGGTGAATAAGCAGCTATACTCTTGGGCTGACTATTTCCATCTGATTCAGAAAGGACTTTCCGATGCAGCAAGACGACGACAACCAGAATCTGGTGCTGGGCATCCTGTTCGGCATCATCGCCCTGGTGATTGGTCTGGTGATCGGCCTTACCGTTTACGTGACCGGCCAGACGGCCCAGGCCAAGCCGGCCGCTGCGGCCCCCGCCGAAGCACCGGAAATCGCCGAAATTGGCGAAGCCCTGGTCAAGCTGTACTTCGATTCAGGCAAGTCCGAGCTCCCCGCTGGTGCGGCCGATGAGGTGGCCAAGGTGCTTGCCAAGCTGCAGGAAGACAGCAGCCGCATCGTGCTGATCTCCGGCTACCACGATGAAACCGGTGGTGCGGCCGTCAACGCCGAAGTCGCCAAGGCGCGCGCGCTGGCCCTGAAGGATGCGCTGGTGGCTGCGGGTATCCCGGCCGACAAGATCGCCCTGCGCAAGCCGGCCGTGACCCTCGGTGGCACCGATGGCGCCGAAGCCCGCCGCGTGGAAGTGCGCGTGCAGTAAGCACGTCTTTCCCCTGTGGGCGAAAAAAGGCCGGGCTTGCCCGGCCTTTTTCATGGGGTGGAGGAGGGCGTGTCCGGCTGGGGGGAACTGCCCGGGCTGCTAAGATCCGCGCCATGAGCCTCTACCAGACCCTCGCCGACGAGACGGCGCGCCTGATCCTCGAGGGCGTGCTGCGCCCCGGAGACCGCCTGCCTTCGGTACGCCAGACCTGCCGCCGGCACGGCATCGCCCCGGTCACGGTGACCCAGGCCTACCACCTGCTGGAAAGCCGCGGCCTGGTCGAGGCGCGTCCCAAGTCCGGCTACTTCGTGCGGGCCCGCCTGGGCCAGCGCTGGCCCGAGCCGGAGATGACCCGGCCGGTGGGGCACTCCACCGAACTGGCGGTCAGCGATTTCATCTTCCGCATCCTCGACAGCGTCAAGGATCCCGCCGTGGTGCCGCTCGGTTCCAGTTTTCCCAGCCCGCACCTGTTTCCCCTCGACAAGCTGGGCCGCCATCTGGCCGCCGCTGCCCGGCATCTGGACCCGCTGGCCACCGTTACCGACCTGCCACCGGGCAACGACGCGCTGCGTCGCCAGTTGTCCCTGCGCTACCTGGCGAATGGCGCCAGCGTGTCGCCGGCAGAGATCGTGATTACCTCGGGGGCGATGGAGGGGCTCAACCTGTGCCTGCAGGCGGTGACCCGCCCGGGCGACCTGATCGCCATCGAGTCACCCACCTTCTATGCCGGGCTGCAGGCTGCCGAGCGGCTGGGGCTGAAGGTCATCGAGATTCCCAGCCACCCCCGGGAAGGGGTGAGCCTGGCGGCGCTCGAGGATGCCCTGCGCCACCATCCCGTGAAGGCCTGTCTGTTGATGCTGAACTTCGCCAACCCCACCGGTGCGCGGGTGCCCGATGCGCGGCGGAAGGAGCTGGTGGCCCTGCTGGACCGGTTCGATGTGCCCCTGATCGAGGACGATGTGTATGCCGAACTGCATTTCGCCGCCGATCCCCCGCTGGGCTGCAAGGCCGTGGACCCGACCGGGCGGGTGATGCACGTGTCGTCCTTCTCCAAGTGCCTGGCGCCGGGCTACCGGATCGGCTGGGTGGCGGCAGGCCGTTACGCCGCGGCAATCCAGCGCCAGAAGCTGTCCCTCAGCCTGGCCACCACCGTCCCGGTGCAGATCGCCCTGGCCGACTACCTGCGGCAGGGCGGGTACGACAACCACCTGCGGCACCTGCGACGGACCCTGGCCAGCCAGGAGGCGGCCCTGGTGGCTGCGGTGGAGGCGCACTTCCCGGAGGGAACCCGCCTGGCACGGCCCGAGGGCGGCTATTTCCTGTGGCTGGAGCTGCCCCGCCAGGTGGATGCCCTGGCCCTCCACAGCGCGGCGCTGGCGCAGGGCATCAGCGTGGCGCCGGGCCCGATCTTCTCGGCCAAGCGGGAGTTCGGCCACTGCATCCGCCTGAACTTCGGACACCCGGCGGACGCCCGCCTGCTCGACGCGGTGGCGGTCGTCGGGCGTCTGGCCGCCGCCGGGGGCCGGTGAACGGACCGCGCCCCGGCGGCGGGTGAGCCAGACTGGGGCGCGGTTGTTGCAGGTGTTGCCGGAGCTCAGCGGGGCGGCGATCCGCCGGCCAGCTGGGCGGGAGCCTTCCAGCCACCACCCAGGGCCTTGAACAGGTCCACCGCGGACGACAGGCGGGCCTGGCGGTTCTGCACCCAGGCAACGGTGGCGTCGTTGGCGGTGCGCTGTGCGGTGAGCACCTCGAGGTAGGGTGAGTAGCCCGAGTCATAACGGGCCTGGGCCAGCTTCAGCGCCTTCTGTGCCGCATCGCGCGCGGTCGTGTAGGCGTCCTCCGCCTCACCGTTCACCCGCACCGCGGCCAGTGCGTCATTGACCTCCCGGAAGGCGGTCTGGACCGTCTTGCGATAGGCCTCCAGGCTCTGCTTCTGCTGGGCCGAGACTGCGTCGACCTGGGCGCGCAGGCGGCCCCCTTCGAAGATCGGCTGGGTCAGGCCGGCGCCGACCGACCAGACCATGGCCGCCGGGCTGAAGAGATCCGACAGTTCCCGGCTCTCCCGGCCATAGCTGCCGGTCAGGGTGATGCTCGGGAACAGGGCGGCCTTGGCGACACCGATCTTGGCGTTGGCGGCGATCAGGTCGGTCTCGGCCTTGCGCACGTCGGGCCGGCCTTCGAGCAGGGCCGAGGGCAGGCCGGTCGGCGGTACCGGCGGGACGGGCAGCTTGGCCAGGTCCCCCGCGGGGAGGCGCAGGCCGGGCTGACCGACCAGCAGGCCGATGAGGTTTTCCGACAGGGCCCGGCTCTTCTCCAGCTGGAGCTGGGCGGCGGTGTAGGTGGCCAGCGCACCCTCGGCCTGCTGCACATCCAGTTGCGACACGTAGCCGCTGTCGAAGCGGACGCGGGTCAGCTGGGTGCTGCGTGCCTGGCTGCTCACCGAGTCACGCACGGCCAGCAGCTGGGCGTCGATGGCGCGCAGGTTGAGGTAGGCCTGGGTGACCGATGCAGCAAGGCTCAGCGCCACCGTCTCGCTGGTATAGCGGGTACCCAGGGCTTGCGCCCGGGCTGCCTCGGAGGCCCGCCGCAGCTTGCCCCAGATATCCAGTTCGAAGGAGGTGGACAGGCCGAGCTTGTCGGTGTTGCGCACCAGTCCGGTGGGCGGGTTGGCGTTCGGCAGGATGATACGGCTGCGGGACACGCCGGCATTGGCATCCACCTGGGGCAGCAGGGCGGCGTCCACCTGGCGCAGCAGGGCATCGGCTTCCTCGACACGGGCCGCGGCGGAGCGGGCATCGGGGCTCGAGGCCAGGGCCTGATCCACCAGGGCGTCGAGTTGCGCATCGCCGAACAGGGACCACCAGCGTCCGGCCAGGGCCGGGGTGTCGGCGCTGGCGCCGGGCGCCTGCTCGGTGTAGGCCGCCGGCAGGCCGGCCTGCTCGGCCGGACGGACGTAGTCGGGGCCGAGGGCGCAGCCGCTCAGGGAGGCGGTGAGCGCGGCGGCCAGGGCGGCCGCCAGCAGGGTGGGGCGGGGGCGGATCATTGCTTCACCTCCGGATGGGCGTGGCCGAGGCTGTCGCCGACGGGCGGTACCTTGCTGGCACGGCCGCTCAGCCACTTGAAGAACAGGGGAATGAAGATGGTGGCGATGAAGGTCGCGGCGATCATGCCCCCGACCACACCGGTACCCATCGAACGGCGGGCGGCCGCACCCGCGCCGCTGGAGATGGCCAGCGGCAGCACGCCCAGGATGAAGGCCAGGGAGGTCATCACGATGGGGCGGAAGCGCAGGCGCGCCGCCTCGATGGCCGCATCGACAATGTTCATGCCTTCTGCCTGCTTCTGTGCTGCGAACTCGACGATCAGGATTGCGTTCTTCGCCGCCAGGCCCACCAGCACCACCAGGCCGATCTGGAAGTAGATGTCGTTGGGCATGCTGCGGAACAGCACGGCCAGCAGGGCGCCGAGCATGGCGAAGGGCACGGCCATGATCACCGCCAGCGGCAGGGACCACTTCTCGTACTGGGCCGCCAGGATCAGGAAGACCATGATGATGCCGAACACGAAGGCGATCACCGAGGCGCTGCCGGTACGCTTTTCCTGGAAGGCCTGGCCTACCCATTCGGTGCGGTAGCCCTCGGGCAGCATCTCCCGCGAAACCTCTTCGACCGCCTTGATGGCGTCGCCGGAGCTGAACCCGGGGGCGGCGTTGCCCACCACCTTGGCCGAGACGAAGCCATTGAAGCGCTCCACCATCTCGGCACCGGTGATGGTCTTGACCGTGGCGATGGCCGACAGGGGCACCATGGCGCCGCTGCTGGAGCGAACGTAGGGCTTGAGCAGGTCTTCCGGCTTCATCCGGTAGGCGGCTTCGGCCGACACCTGGACCTTGTAGGTCTTGCCGCTGCGGTTGAAGTCGTTGACGTACAGGGTGCCGGTGCTGGCCTGCAGGGTGGCGTAGATGGACTCCAGCGGGACGCCCATCGACAGGGCCTTGGGCTCATCCACTTCCACGTACAGCTGGGGCGCGGTGACCCGGAAGAAGGTGTTGATGCCCGCGAGTTCCGGACGCTTCTTGAGGGCCTCCACGAACTGGCCGGTCACTGCCGCCAGATTGCGGGCGTCGCCGTCGGCACGGTTCTGCACATAGACTTCAAAGCCGCCAGCCGTACCCAGGCCCTGGATGGGAGGCGGGTTGAAGACCAGACCCATGCCGTCGGGCAGGCTCATGCCGATGCCCATGAACTTGCCGGCCATCTCGCCCGTGGTGACGGTGCGCTGCTCCCAGGGCTTGAAGATGATGAAGGTGGTGGCGACGCTGGGGCGGTTGTTGCCGGTGATGAAGTCCGTCCCGTGTACAAAGAAGATGTTCTCGATGTCGTCGGACATGATGCGCTGGCGCATCTGCTCGGCGGTCACCGCGGTACGCTGGGCCGAGGCGCCATCGGTCAGGGTGACGAAGCCGAACAGGTAGCCCTGGTCTTCGGCGGGCACGAAGCTGCCCGGCACGATGCGCAGCAGGCCGCCCGCGCCGGCGATGGCGAGGATGAAGAACAGGCCGCCGATGATGCCGTGGCGCAGGGTCAGGCCGACCACGCTGGTGTAGCTGCGGGTGAAGCGCTCGAACAACCGGTTGAACGGCCGGAAGAGGGGCTTCTCCTCGTGGGTCGGCTTGAGCAGCAGGGCGCACAGGGCCGGCGTCAGGGTCAGCGCGACGATGCCCGAGATCACCACCGCCACCGCCACGGTGACGGCGAACTGCTGGTAGAGCTTGCCGGCGATGCCGCCAAGGAAGGCCACCGGGATGAACACCGCGCACAGCACCAGGACGATGGCGACCACCGCGCCCGACACCTCGCGCATGGCCTCGATGGCCGCGTCGCGGGGCGACAGCTTCTGCTCGCTCATCAGGCGTTCGACGTTCTCCAGCACCACGATGGCGTCGTCCACCACGATGCCGATGGCCAGCACCATGGCGAACAGGGTCAGGGTGTTGATCGAGAAGCCGAACAGCCACATGCCGGCGAAGGTGCCGATCAGGGACACCGGCACCGCCACGATGGGGATCAGGGTGGCGCGCCAGTTCTGCAGGAACAGGTAGACCACCGCGATCACCAGGATGGCGGCTTCGATGAGGGTGTGCACCACCTCCTTGGCCGACTCCTGGATGAAGCGGGTGGTGTCGTAGGGCACGAAGTATTCGACACCCTTGGGGAACTGCTTGGACATCTCGTCCAGGCGGCTGCGTACTTTCTTGGCCGTATCGAGGGCGTTGGCGCCGGACTGCAGGTAGATGCCCATGCCGGATACCGGCGCACCGTTCACCTTGGCGCTGCGGTCGTAGCTGTCCGCGCCCAGTTCGAGGCGGGCCACGTCCTTGAGGCGCACCAGGCCACCCGGGCCGTCGGCACGCAGCACGATGTTGCCGAACTCTTCAGGGGTCAGCAGGCGACCCTTGGCGGTCACCGTGTAGGTGAGCTGCTGGCCATTGACCACCGGCTCGGCGCCGATCTTGCCAGCCGCGTTCTGGGCGTTCTGCACCTTGATGGCGTTGGACACGTCGGTGGTGGTGATGCCGAGCTTGGCCATCACGTCGGGCTTCAGCCACACCCGCATGGCGTACACCGGGTCGAACTGCTGGGCGTCGCCGACGCCAGGGATCCGGCGGATCTCCTCGACGATGTTGAGGGCCACGTAGTTCGACAGGTAGAGCGCGTCATAGGACTGGTCGGGGGAGCGCAGGGCCGCGAACATCAGGATGTTGTTGGAGCGCTTCTGGACCAGCACGCCGGTCCGCCGCACGTCGTCGGGCAGGCGCGGCTCGGCCACCTTGACCCGGTTGTTCACGGCGATCAACGCAGTGTCCGGATTGGTGCCCACCTCAAAGGTGGCGGTGATGCTGACCGTGCCGTTGGAGGTGCTCTGGGAGTTGTAGTAGAGCAGGCCTTCCACGCCCGACAGCTGCTCCTCGATGGGCGCGGCGACGGTCTTGGACAGGGTTTCAGCGTTGGCGCCGGGGAAGGTGGCGGAAATGATCACCGTGGGCGGCGTGATTTCCGGGTATTGGGCCACCGGCAGCGTCAGCGAGGCCATCAGGCCGGCGATGACGATGATGATGGAGATGACCGATGCGAAGATCGGTCGGCTGATGAAGAAGCGTGACATGGATCGGTGCTCCCTCAACCCTTGGCCGGGGCGGCGGGGGCTGCACCCGGCTTGCCACCCGGTGCGCCGGGGCCTTCACCCGGGGCATGGGGCGCCACCGGTGCGCCGGGGCGAACCTTGATCAGGTTGTCCACGATGACCTTGTCGCCGGCCTTCAGGCCGCCGAGGATGACCCAGTCTGAGCCGACCCACTGGCCGGTCTTGACCGGCCGCGGTTCGACCTTGTTGTCGGCGTTGGCCAGCATCACGACGGTGCCCTTGTCGGTCTGCATCACCGCGTTCTGGGGCACCTTGAAGACGCCATCGCGCTCGCCGGTGAGGAGCCGAGCGCGCACGAACTGGCCGGGCAACAGCACACCGTCGGGGTTGGGGAACTCGCCCCGCAGCTGGAGGGTGCCGAGGGCCGGGTTGACCAGGCTGCCCGTGAAGTTGAGCTTGCCGCGGACCGGGTAGGTGCTGCCATCCGGCAGGATCAGCTCGACACCGCGCACCGCCTGGGGCTTGAAGCGACCGTTGGGGGTGGCCGCATTGAGTTCGGCTTCGGACAGGGAGAAGCGCACCCACATCGGGTTGAGCTGAGTCACGGTGGTGACAAGGCCGTTGGTGCTCACCAGGTTGCCCTCGGAGACGGCCGCACGGCCGCTGACCCCGGACACCGGTGCCGTCACGGTGGACCAGCTCAGGTTGAGCTCGGCCTGGCGCAGGCTGGCCTCGGCGGACTGCACGGCGGCCAGGGCCGCCGTATTGTCCGAGGCGGCGGTGTCGTATTCGCGCTGGCTGATGGCCTGCTGGGCGAGCAGCCCCTTGAGCCGGGCGGCCTCGCGCACGGTCTGCTCGGCGCGGGCCTTGGCCTGGGCGAGTTGCGCCTTGGCCTGCGCCACGGCCACGTCGAAGGGTTCGCGGTCGAGCTGGAAGAGGGGCTGGCCGGCCTTTACAGGGGCGCCTTCCTCATACAGGCGCTTGGTCAGGATGCCGCCCACGCGGGCACGGATCTCCACCTCACGGGCGCCTTCGGTCTGGGCTACGGCTTCGACGCTGGACTCCACCTTGGTGGGCTGCACGGCCAGCACGGTCACCGGCAGGGCCTGGGGCGCACCGCCGGGCGGGCCGGCTGCCTGGTCCTTGCCCGTACAGGCGGCCAGAACGCACAGGGACAGCAGCAGGGGAGGGGTCAGGGCGCGCCGGCTGGCGTGGGACCTGGGGGATTTAGGGGAAGCTTGGGGAGATGTCTGAGCGTGGGGGTGTGCGGTCATGGTGACCTCCGGACTGGATTCTTGAATGTTGTTCGGGCATAGTTTATACATTCGCGGATGTATGTAAAGCGTCACCCTAGCTAGTTTCGATATCGGATTTTCCGCATGGTTCGCAAGACAAAGGAAGAAGCTGAACTGACCCGGCGTCATATTGTGGACGCTGCCCGACGCGTGTTTCGGGATTGTGGCGTGCGCAACTCGACCCTCGAGAAAGTGGCTGCCGCGGCAGGGGTCACCCGGGGGGCGGTTTACTGGCACTTCCGCAACAAGACCGAGCTTTTCTTTGCCATGCGGGAGGAGGCGACCCTGCCGTTCGTCGACCGCGTGGTCTTCGATGTCAACGCGACCGACCCCCTGGCCGGCATCGAGCTTGCGCTGAGGGAGATCTTCGTGATCCTCGGGGAGCACACCGACGTTCGGGAGATCTTCGAGATCCTCAGCTTCAAGTGCGAGTACGTGGACGAGTTCGCCTCCATGATGGGCTGCAGCGACGGGCAGATGGAGTTCCTGCAGAAGCTCACCGAGGCCTATCGTCAGGCCGGTGAGCTGGGGGCACTGCGGCCCGGGCTGAGTGCCGAGGACATGGCCTACGACACCTTCCTGTTCATCTGCGGGCTGGTCAAGCACTGGCTCGCCGCAACGGAGCAGGAGCGTTTCCGCAGCGACGTGATGGGACTCATCCACAACCACATCCTGCTGCGTCGCCGCTGAAGACCCGGTGGCCGCCTGGTTGGGCTCGCCTGCGGGCCCGCATGTGGTGGATACTGTGGTCGCCCAGGCCGGAATCGCACTGAAGGTGTCGGTCCGGCCCGCCTTGCCCACATGCCCGAACCCTCCGGGCTGCCAGGCGTACAACAAGGACAACAGATCAAAAGGAGACTGACATGACCGAACCGACAGGGATGCCCTGGACCGACAACTACCTGCTGGGTTACACCCCCATGGATGACACCCATCGGGAGTTCGTCGAAGTGGTCGATGCCATGCTGAGCTGCAGCGATGCCGACTTCCCGGCGCGCCTGCGGGCTTTCATTGAACACGCGGAAAAGCACTTCGCCGATGAAAAGGCCTGGATGCAGGCCACCGAATTCCCCGCCACCGACTGTCATGTGGACGATCACGAAGCCGTGCTCGGCTCGGCTCATGAAGTGGAGCCGCTGGTGCTGGAAGGCAACATCGAGATCGGCCGCAGCTTTGCCGCCGAGCTGGCCAAGTGGTTCCCCGGTCACGCCGACTATCTCGATTCGGCCCTGGCCCACTGGCTGGTCAAGAAGAAAGCGGGCGGCAAGCCGGTGGTGCTGCGCCGTAATGTGACCCTCGCCGACTGAATCCCTCCGGCGCTTCGGACCGGCCTCGGTGGCCGGACCGAGAACGGCAGCCTGCAGTCAGGTCGCCGTCGTGCAGAGCAGCCCCCCAGGGCATCGTCCTGGGGGGCTTTGTCGCTGGGCTCAGCTGTAGCTGTAGAAGCCCTGGCCGCTCTTGCGGCCCAGGTAGCCGGCGTCCACCATTTCCTTCAGCAGGGGGGCGGGGCGGTACTTGGGATCATTGAAGCCGGTGTAGAACACCTCCATCACCGACAGCATGGTGTCCAGACCGATCAGGTCGGCCAGGGCCAGGGGACCGATCGGGTGGTTGCAGCCCAGCTTCATGCCTTCGTCGATGTCGGCGGCGGTGGCGAGGCCCTCCTGCAGCGCGAAGATCGCTTCGTTGATCATCGGGCACAGGATGCGGTTCACCGCGAAGCCCGGGCTGTTGCGGGCCACGATCGGGGTCTTGCCGATGGCGGTGCTGAAGGCCTGTACGGTGGCGAGGGTCTCGTCGGAGGTCTGCAGGCCGCGGATCAGTTCCACCAGGGCCATCAGCGGCACCGGGTTGAAGAAGTGCATGCCGATGAAGCGCGCCGGCGACGACACCGAGGCCGCCAGCTTGGTGATCGAGATCGAGGAGGTGTTGGTGGCGATGATGGTGCTCGCCGGCACGATCCCGTCGATCTCCTTGAGGATGCGCAGCTTGAGGGCTTCGTTCTCGGTGGCGGCCTCGACGACCAGGTCGGCACCGGCCAGATCCGCATAGGCGGTGGTGCCGCGGATCAGGGCGAGGGCCGCGTCCTTGTCGGCGGTGCTCAGTTTTTCCTTCTTGACCAGGCGGTCCAGGCTGCCGGACACGGTCTTGATGCCCCGTTCGACCGCTTCGGTGGATACATCCACCATCACCACCTTGATACCAGCCACTGCGCAGACCTGGGCAATGCCGTTGCCCATGGTTCCGGCGCCGATCACGCCGATGGTTTGAATTGCCATGCTGTTGCTCCTGAGTGCGTTGTTTTTCCAAAGCTTTTATAAGCAGGAAGCCCGCAGCGCCGTGCCCGCAATCGCGCCGCACGGCAGCGATCAGCCGCCTGCGGTGCGCAGCATACCCTACCGTATGGTGGCTGCAAGCATCGAATGCGGGCCTCGTTGGGTTTTCCCCTCGGCGGCTGTGAAGGTCCGCGCTCCGACCCGGATTTATGTCGCACCGCAAAATAAAATTTGACTCGATCAAGCCGATCGTCTAATATCTCGTTTCTCCAGACGCGGGGTGGAGCAGTCTGGCAGCTCGTCGGGCTCATAACCCGAAGGTCGCAGGTTCAAATCCTGCCCCCGCAACCAGATTCAAACATCAAGGCTCAAGCATTCACGTGCTTGGGCCTTGATGCTTTTGTTTGCCTGAAAAGAGACGTTTGTTGATCGGCGGTGCTTTTCCCGCAAGCGGCTGCTCTCCTCCTCAATGATCATTGGCCTTGGCATGTGCTTTCTCTCGCCGCCGTAGGTATCTTGGGTTCGGAATGACTCGCGGGCCTACGCCATGCTGCTAGACGCGACGGAGGAGTCGGCTGCCGTCTTCTATTTTCGTCACGGCCTCATTTGTTACCTGATGCGCCCCCATCCTTGTTTCTGCCTCTGGCCGGCGTGCGAGCCTGAGCACTCAAGTCGCGTGGCTCGGCTACCCGTGGTGCATGGCGCTACAATCCGGCGAATGACAAAAACAAAAACGCATGATTCATGACAGAGCGGCCTGACGGACCTCGCGCCCGGTGTCTTTGCCTCGATATCGAAACAGCTCGCCAGGATCGAACGCTTCTGCGTGAACTGGGAGTGTTTCGCCCAGACCTGAATGCGCGTCTGAGAATCGCTGGAAAGGCGCATGATCTGGTGCCGCGTCTGAATGCCCTGACCGAGGGGGCTGCCTTTGTTCTCGGCCACAATGTCGCGGCTTTCGATCAACCCACCCTGCAATTGCTGCATCCTGAATTGGCATTGCATGGGCTGCCATTGATTGACACCCTCGAGCTATCGCCCGTTGCCTTCCCGCAGAACCCTTATCACCGCTTGGTGAAGGACTACAAGCTGTGCACCACGACCCGCAACGATCCCGTGCGGGACGCCGAGCTCGCCTATGAATTGTTTCTGGATCAAAGCGCGGCCCTGAAAGCTCGGGTGGAGGAGCACCCGGACGAGGCCCTGTGCCTGCATTTCCTGCTCTCGCAAGAGAGCGGCAAGGGGGTAGCGAACTTCTTCGCGACCTTGAGGCGGGCCCTTCGACCCTCTATGGAGGAGCTTTCCGGGGCATGGTTGCGGGCCACGACTGGCAAGGTGTGCCGGACGGCCCAGCGCAGAGTGCTGGAGGAATGGTTGTTCGATACGGCTTGGCACAAGCCCCTAGCCTACACTTTGGCCTGGCTGCGGGTAGCGGGCGGCAATTCGGTATTGCCCCCCTGGGTGGGCCTGAACTTCCCCCGAACGAGAGAGGCCATTGCCGCGCTACGCGATGTGCCCTGCACGGATCCTGGCTGTGACTGGTGCCGTGAGCAGCACGACATCGAGGCTTTGCTGCCACGCTACTTTCCGGGCATCACGCGCTTTCGCAGTACTCCGACCACTCCGGATGGGCGCTCATTGCAGCAGGCCATCGTGGAGAACGGTTTTGCAGGTACGCCGACCTTGACCATTCTGCCTACCGGAGGTGGAAAGTCGCTGTGCTTTCAGTTGCCAGCCTTGGCCCGCTACTACCGCAATGGCAGCCTGACGGTGGTGATCTCACCCCTGCAGTCCTTGATGAAGGATCAGGTGGACAACCTGGAGGCCCGGGGGATCACCTGTGCGGGCTACCTCAACAGTCTGCTCAATCCCCTTGAGCGGCAGGCCATGCTGGACAAATTGCGGCTGGGCGATCTTGGCCTCATCTTCGTAGCGCCGGAGCAGTTTCGCAGTACGGCCTTTACCAATGCGCTGAAGTACAGGGAGGTGGGGGCCTGGGTGTTCGACGAAGCGCACTGCCTGTCCAAGTGGGGGCATGATTTCCGTCCCGACTACCTCTATGTGTCGCGCTTCATCGCGCGGCGCCAGAACGCCAGGCCCTCGCCGGTATTCTGCTTTACCGCCACGGCCAAACCCGATGTGGTGGACGATATCTGTGCCCACTTCGAGAAACATCTGGGCGTCACGTTGGCGCGTCTCGAAGGCGGGGTAAGCCGCGAGAACCTCAGTTATGAGGTAAGGGCTGTGCCGGCCCAGGCCAAGTACGCCGAGGTGCTGCGCCTGCTGAGCGAGGCTTTGCGGGAGGAGGGCGGGGCGATTGTGTTTTGCGCGCGCCAGAAGACCGTCGAGGAGGTGGCGGGGTTCCTGAAGGAAGGTGGGCTCGACTGCGCCTACTTTCACGGGGGCATGCTGCCCACCGACAAGCGCACGGTGCAGGAGGCCTTCCTGGCGGGCAGTCTGCGTGTGATAGCCGCCACCAACGCCTTTGGCATGGGTGTCGACAAGCCGGATGTGCGCCTGGTAATCCACCTGGACACACCCGGTTCGCTGGAGAACTACCTGCAGGAGGCCGGGCGTGCGGGGCGGGACCAAGCCCCGGCACGCTGCATCCTGCTCTATGACGATGCGGATCTCGACGTGCAGTTTCGCTTACTGAAAAACTCACGCCTGACCCAGCACGACATCCACGCCATCTTGAAGGCGCTGCGCGCCATAGAGCGCAAAGACCGCAGTGAGGGCGAGGTGGTGGTGACCAGCGGCGAGATCCTGCTGGAAGTGCCCGACAATCATCGTCTTGATCCAGATGCCCGCGACGCCGACACCAAGGTGCGGATTGCCGTGGCCTGGCTGGAAGAGGCCCGCTTGCTGGAGCGCCACGAGAATCATGTACGGGTCTTTCCGGGCAGCCTGCTGGTGAGCAGCCTGGATGAGGCGGCTGCGCGGCTGCGCCAGAAGCTGGGGCCAGAGCAGGATATCGATCCCTACCTGCGCATCCTGTCCATCCTGATCCAGGCGGCCGATGACGAAGGCTTGTCCACCGATGAGTTGATGCTTGCTACCGGCACCGACTCCCGCAGCCTGCAGGCCATGCTGCGCGAACTCGACACCTGGGAAGTCCTCTCCAACGACACCGAAATCGGCGTGACACTGTACCGGGACCCGGACTCCAGCCAGCGGCTGGACGAACTGGCTCACGTCGAGGACGCCCTGCTGGCCAACCTGCGGGAAGCCGCACCTGATGCGGCCGACGACGGCTGGCAGATTCTCAATATGCGCTACCTGTGCGATTCCCTGAGGCGGGATACACAGGTGGATTTCGACCCAGAGAGGCTCACGCGCCTGCTCAAGTCCTTCGCCGAAGCCTTTGGTGAGGGCGTTGGCCAGCGGGGCTTCTTTGCCCTGCGCCCCCTGGGGATGGACAGCCGTCAGATACGACTGCTCCGCAGCTGGGCGGACATCGATGCCATCCGTCAGAAGCGCATGACCCTGGCCAGAGCGCTGCTGAGCCAGTTCATCACCCGTCGTCAGGGCAATGCCCTGCTGGTGACCTGCAAGCAGGGCGAGCTGGAGCGCGCGCTGAAAACCGACATCACACTGGCTGAGCTGGACATCCGTAACTGGGACGTAGCCCTGTCCTCCGCGCTGCTTTATCTGGATACCAACGAAGTGCTGCACCTGGCGCGCGGAAAGGCCATCTTTCGGGCTGCGATGAGCATCGCACTCAATCCAGAGGCACGTCGGCGCCAGTTCAAGAAATCGGACTATGCGGAGTTGGCATTGCACTACAAGGACAAGATCGTCCAGGTGCATGTAATGGCGGAGTACGCCAAGTTGGCGGTACTGAAGATCCAGGCGGCGATGGCGTTCATCGTCGACTACTTCAGCCTCGACCGGGCCGATTTCGTGCGGAGATACTTTGCGGGCCGCAAGGATGTGCTGGAAATGGCCACGACCGAGGCTGCACACCGGCGCATTCTTGTCAGTCTTGCCAACCCCGAGCAGCAGGCCATTGTTGCGGCGCCTCAGGACGGTAATTACCTCGTTCTCGCGGGGCCCGGCGCGGGCAAGACCCGAGTAATAGTGCATCGTGTGGCCTGGCTGCTGCGCGAGTGCATGGCGTTGCCCGAAGAAGTCATGGTGCTGGCCTATAACCGCTCGGCCGCGGTTGAGATCAAGCGTCGGCTGTGGGCGCTTATCGGTGCGGATGCCGCCGGGGTCGCTGTGCAGACACTGCATGGACTGGCCATGCGGTTGACCGGCACCAGTTACGCGGTGGCACTTGAGCGCGGCGAATCGGTGGATTTCGGTGCGGTCATCCGCAGTGCCACAGAACTTCTGCGAGCTGCGGAAGCGGGTGATGGCGTCGGCCCGTCTGTTGCCCGCGATCGCCTGCTGGCAGGGCTGCGTTACTTGTTGGTGGACGAATATCAGGATATCAACGGCGATCACTACGCATTGATCAGCGCCTTGGCAGGGCGCAGCCTACCGACTGAGGAAGATCGCCTGTCGCTGATGGTAGTGGGGGACGACGACCAGAACATCTACGCCTTTGACGGTGCCAATGTTCGCTACATTCGTCAGTTTGAAACGGACTACCAAGCGCGCCGCCTGGCACTCATCGAGAACTACCGATCCACCGCCCATATCATCCACTGTGCCAACCGTGTCATTGCGCCGGCCAGGGAACGCATGAAGGCCGGAAGCGAACTCCGTGTTGATGCTGCCCGCCGACGCGACCCGGACGGCGGTGAGCAGGCGACCCTTGATCCGCTTGCGGCGGGACGGGTGCATGTGCTCGAAGTGCCGTGTGTTCTCGAGCAGGAAGTCGTCATCGCGCTCCTCGAGTTGCGGCGGCTCCATGCGCTGGAGTGCGCCCGCGGGACAAACGCCTGGGGGCGTTTCGCCGTCATCGCCCGCCGTTGGGAGGAACTGGAACCCATGGCAGCCTTGTGCCGGCAGGAAGGTATCCCCGTGCGGCTCCTGCGCGACACTCACCAGGTCAGCCTGCATCAGACTCGGCAAGGCAATGAACTGCTGGATCTCCTACGTGGAAGCCGGCGCAGTGCGCCCCGTGGACGGGTACTGCTCCGCGCCGGGACATTGGCGCGTTGGTTTCGGCGCCGATATCGATTGCAACTGAACGGGCCGATCGCGCACCCCTTCCAGGCCGCATTGGCGCAGTTCATCCTCGATGCCGAGTCGGCCGCTCCGGGCTGTGAGCGGGTGTTGGTCGATCTGATCGAGTCGTTATACGAGTTCGGTGCCGGGGGGAAGTCGATGGTCGCGACACACGCGAACTCCCCGGTGGTCTTGTTGACGGCTCACCGGGCCAAGGGGCTGGAGTTCGAGCACGTGTTGGTACTCGACGGCGGAGGCTGGCGGGGGCGTAGCGATGATGAACGCCGGCTTTTCTATGTGGCGATGACCCGGGCTCGGCGGACATTGACCTTGTGCGAAGCTATCGGTGGGGATCACCCTTTCATCAATGAGGCCGATGGTCTAAGTTTGCGTTCTCGTCCTCAACCGACTCCCATCCAGGTGGGGGCGCTTGACCGCCGCACCTGGCTGGCCGATCCAGGGCAGGTCGTCCTGTCGTGGCCTGGCTGGTTTGCGCCTGGAGCCCCCATCCACAGGGCGCTGGCCGCCCTCGATGTCGGCAGTCTGCTCGCCCTGCGGCCGCGCACGGATGGTAAGCCAGGGTGGGAACTGGTCGACGCGAACGGCGTGGCCGTTGGCCGTATGGCGTCGAAGTTCGAGCCACCTGCCGGCGAGATCTTGGAGGTCCGTGTCACCGCGATCCTGGTACGCCATGCACGGCACGAGGAGGCTGGGTTACGCACTGCTCGCTGGGAGTTGGTGTTGCCGGAAATCGATTACCGTCCGGTGCAGCCCCGGACCTGACCCTCGCTCCACGCCAGACAAAGCGGCCTGGCGGACGGTAGGCGGGGGATTGCTTGCCTGACGAGTCCGGTGCGGCCTGCTAGATGGACATTCCCACCGAGCACACCTGCTCTCTCAACCACTGAATTTCCAGGTTCGCATCGTGCCGTGGGTGCCAATGCGCACGTACGTCAAACTCCGGGAGATCCATCGGCGCCGGCATTGCGACCACCGAGTGCTCACTGGAATAAATCTTTGCGATTCTGGACGGCAGCATGACCACCAGGTCGCTTCCTGAAATGAGCTTGGGCAGGGCTGTGTAGTACGGCGTTCTGATAACGATTCTGCGGGATATGCCTAGGTTGAGGAGTGCGTCTTCGATCAGCCTGTGGCCGGAGTAGGTTGAGGAAACCGCGATGTGCCTGCTGGCAAGAAAGTTCTTCATGGTCATCGAGCCGATCTTGTCAGCGTAATCCTGGCCGAGCAGACAGACGTAATGCTCATGAAATATGGAAATGCTGCGAGTCTGCCCGAGAATGCTGGGCAGGTTGCCTACCGCCAGGTCGAGCTTCCCGGACGCAAGTTGATCCACCAATTCAATGACCGGGACCTGCTTGATTTCTATGGAAACCTTCGGTGCCCGTTCGCGAAATGCCGACTCCAGTGCAGGCAGAAAGTACATGCTGCCGATGTCCGTCATGGCAATGCTGAAAACCCTCGACGCGGATTTCGGGTCGAAAGATTGGGTTTCCTCAATTGCACCGGAAATGATGGCCAGCGCATCCCGGAACCTGGGGTAGAGCTGTTCTGCACGGGGAGTCGGTCGCAGACTCCGTCGATCCCGGATAAAAAGACGATCAGATAGCAGGTCACGCAGCTTGGACAGTCCGTAGCTGACCGTTGGTTGGGTCAGGTTCAACTGGTTGGCAGCCGCTGTCGCGCTCTCCGTCTCATAGATCGCCACGAAGACCCTGATCAGGTTGAGGTCAACGCGTTCGGGCGGATCGATGCTGTCTATATGTAACATAAAAAAACCCGGTTCATTCTATGGTGTGGCGCGTATAGCCTACGAACTGTAACTGGCAGTCTGATGCGGAGCACAGATTGAAGTCATGGTAGCAAACATCAAAATTCATATAAGTCTGGAGACAAATCAGATGCTTGGAAAAATTCAGCAGGCACCGCGGTCAAGCGTGCTGTCGATGCTCAACCGCAAGGTTCATCGATAAAAGGAGGCCTCACATGAAACAGGCAACTAGCAACTCGCAAAACACGGTAGACATTGGCACCCTCTTGGACGATGGGTCCTGGAGTCTCCTCCAGAAGCTGGTCGTGATCATGGCCGCATTGTCGATCGTGGCGGACGGATTTGATGGGCAACTGATTGGCTATGCCATACCGCATATCATCAAGGAGTGGGGTGTCACCCGTGCCGACTTCGCCCCGGTTGTCGCATGGGGCTTGATCGGGATGGGCCTGGGCAGCGCGTTCGCCGGATATATCGCGGATCGATATGGCCGTCGAAACGCGATTATTGGTAGCGTGATTCTCTTCAGCCTCGCAACATCTGCAATCGGCTTTGCGAGCGGCTTGTGGCAAATCGCGGCGCTGCGTTTTGTTGCCGGTCTCGGCATTGGCGGTGCGCTCCCCACATCCACGACCATGACTGCCGAGTTCACTCCGCTACGGAGTCGAACCATGGCCATAACGGCGACGATTGTCTGTGTGCCTGTCGGTGGGATGCTGGCCGGACTGTTTGCCGGGGCCGTGATTCCCGAGCACGGCTGGCGGGGGCTGTTCAAGATCGGGGGGCTCATTCCCCTGGCGCTGGGTGTCCTGCTGCTGGTGAAACTCCCCGAGTCCCCGCGCTTCCTGGCCCACCACCGTGCCCGTTGGCCCGAATTGATCGGGCTGTTGAAGCGAATGGCCTTCCCCGTGGGCCAGAACACCCAGTTCATCGACAGCCGGGAACAGGATGTGGGTGAGGATGCAGGCTTCCGCACGTTGTTCCAGGGAGGCCGTGCGCGCGACACATTTGCGCTCTGGGCCGCCTGCTTCGGCTGTCTGCTTGCCGTGTATAGCGCATTCAGCTGGTTGCCCACCATGCTTGCGAATGAAGGTCTGGCGCCCAATGTGGCGGGAAGTGGCCTGACTGCATACAACCTTGGGGGCGCTGTTGGTGCCCTCGTGTGTGCGGCCGCCATCGGTCGGTTCGGCTCGCGCTGGCCGCTTGCTCTCTTCTGTTCGGGCGGTGCGATCAGCGCATTCTGGCTGATGAGCCTGTCACCCAAGGAGAGCACGGATGCGCTCATTGGCGGCATCGGGGTTCATGGATTTTTCGTCATGACGGTGCAGTGCATCATCTATTCGCTGTGCGCGAATGTCTATCCCACGAACGTAAGGGCCACGGGCACAGCAGCAACGCTTGTCATTGGGCGACTTGGGGCAGTCCTGAGTGCTTTCGCCGGGGCTGCCGTCATCACGGCAGGTGGTGCCGGGGGATATTTCACGATGCTGGGTGCCGCTATGGTCCTGGTGTTGATTTCCCTGTGGCTGGTGCGCCAGCAGATCGTACCGGTACGCCGCTCACACAAGGCCGCGCAACTCCAGAAGGCGAACTGATCAAGAGACTGGAGGGGCCGGCCGGAGTGCCTGGCTCCTCCCAAGGGAAATAGAAGGAGGTCTTATGAGTACCGTGCATGAATCTGCATATCAGATCCTGCGTAAATTTGGATTGACGACTGTATTTGGCAATCCCGGCTCCAACGAGCTTCCGTTCCTGAAGGATTTTCCGGAGGATTTTCAATACATCCTGGGTCTGCACGAAGGGGTCGTACTCGGAATGGCGGATGGCTATGCGCAAGCCAGGAGGGCTCCGGCATTTGTTAACCTGCATGCTGCAGCGGGAACCGGCAATGCCATGGGGGCATTGACCAATGCCTGTTCATCCCATTCGCCCATCATCATTACTGCAGGCCAGCAGGTGCGTAGCACCATCGGGATTGAGCCGATGCTTACAAACGTCGATGCCGCCTTGCTTCCCCGTCCCTTAGTGAAGTGGAGCTATGAGCCGGCCGCCGCTGAGGATGTTCCCCGGGCTCTCAGCCAGGCAATTCATACCGCGTCCTTGTCTCCGCAGGGGCCTGTGTACCTTTCAGTTCCTTATGACGACTGGGGTAGGCATGTCGGTCCGGAAGTGGAGCATTTGCTGAAAAGGGCTGTTTCAAATGTCGTTGCACCTGCGGCGCATCAGATCTCCGAGATTGCAGGCAGGATCAGCGCGGCCAGGTCTCCTGTCATTGTGCTCGGTGCAGATGTTGATGCGGCACATGCGAACGCCGCCGCCATCGAATTGGCGGAGAAGCAAAGGCTGCCGGTCTGGATTGCACCTTCTGCGGCACGCTGCCCATTTCCGACGACACATGAGCACTATCAGGGGATCCTGCCGGCAGGTATGGCTACGATCTCCCGCCTGCTGGATGGCCATGACCTGATCGTGGTCGCTGGAGCGCCCGCGTTCAGATATCACCAGTATGACCCGGGGCGTCCCCTCCCTGATGGCGCCGACCTGATTCACATCACATGTGATCCGCAGGAGGCGGCGCGGGCGACGGTTGGAGTTGCCGTTGTTGCTGATTTGCGATTGACCCTCGAGGCCCTTGTGGCCGCGGTCGGGTATTCAGACCGGAGTCCTCCTCCACTGCGTCCTCCCGTGGCCGGATCGCGCATTCCGCAGGAGGGAGCGCTGTTTCCGGAGGAGGTATTTGACATTCTGGCGGAAGCGGCCCCACCGGATACGGTTTATGTCAATGAATCCACTTCGACTACGTCGATTCTGTGGGATCGGCTGCCCATGAGCCACCCCGGCAGCTATTACTTTCCGGCGGCAGGCGGACTCGGGTTTGGAATTCCGGTGGCGCTGGGAGTCAAGCTGGCATGTCCTGAGCGCTCTGTGATCGGTGTGATCGGCGATGGATCTGCCAATTTCTCGATCACCGGTCTGTGGACCGCTTCGCAGCACAGGATCCCCGCGATCTTCCTGATTATGAAGAACGGTACGTATGGTGCGTTGAGGTGGTTTGCGAATGTTCTGAACGTGAAGGAGGTTCCAGGGCTTGATGTTCCGGATATCGACTTCTGTGCGCTTGCCAATGGATATGGCGTTCGATCTACATCGGTCAACACTGCGGGCGGCCTGCGTGAGGCGCTGATGGATGCGTTGAACGCTGACGAGCCGGTCTTGATCGAGGTCGCCACTCACCCATGACGTGGTCGATTTGCTGACGCCCGAAGGCAAGGATGCAGTGGAGTCAGTTGGCAGGAGGAGAGAGCGATGAGACTCAATGTAGAAGACTTTAGGCTCGACGCGAAGAAGGCGCTTCCACGCTTTGCCTTCGATTATGTCGATGGAGCCGCAGAGACGAATAGCTGCGCAAGAAGGAACAAGATTGACCTGGATGGCATTCAACTCATGCCGCGAGTGCTTCGGGATACGTCTAGCCTGGATACACGGATCTCCGTATTTGGCGATGTCTGGAAGCGTCCTTATGCGGTTGCGCCAATGGGGTTCAATGGCCTGACCCGGCCTGGCGGGGATGTCATCCTGGCACGGGCGGCTGCCGCGCATGGAATTCCCTTCGTGCTGTCCACGGCATCGAACGAGCGGTTGGAGGCAGTTGCCGACAGCGGTGGTGTGAACTGGCTGCAGGTTTATGTCATGAAGGACCGTTCGATCGCAGCGCAGATGGTCCGACGGGCGAAGCAGTCCGGCTACAAGGCCATCGTGCTGACTGTGGATGTTCCTGTAAGCGGGTATCGGGAGCGGGATGTCAGGAACGGATTCCGTCTCCCGTTTCGCCCCAAGGCCTCGACACTCCTGGATCTCGTTCGCCATCCCGGCTGGCTGTCGAGATTCCTGAAGAGCGGAATGCCCGGCTTCGTCAATCTTGCCGAAGATCCAAATGCCAGCACCCTGGAGCTTCAGGCGGCACTGCTCAGCCGGGAAATGGATCGCGGCCTGGTGTGGGACTCCATCGCGTGGTTGAGGAGTATCTGGGATGGACCTTTGCTCCTGAAAGGAATCCTGAATCCGCTGGATGCGGCCAGGGCAATAGGCGCCGGAGTCGACGGCCTGATTGTTTCCAATCACGGCGGACGTCAGCTCGACGGGGCAGTCTCCTCGATTTTGTCGCTGGAAAAAGTGCTGTCCGCCGTGAATGGTCGAGCTCCAGTATTTGTTGATAGTGGATTCCGCAGCGGCGCCGACATTTCCAAGGCGCTATGTCTTGGCGCGAGGGCGGTATTTGTGGGGCGACCCTTGCTGTACGGCCTTGCCGTTGATGGGCTGCGGGGGGTGGATACCGTCCTGGGCATTCTGGCCGCAGGACTGGAGCGTTCGATGATCCTGCTGGGAGCAGCCTCGGTCGGAGAACTGGACAGGGGGCTTATTTTTCGTGAGGGTGATGGCCATGCTTGAGAACGTCGTATCAAAAACCAGAGCAACGATCACGCATATTCAGGCGCGGTCGGTGATGGTGCCGCTGGAATATCCGGTCAAGACCAGCGTGGGTGTCGTTTCGTCGTCTCCCCTCGTGCTGATCGATCTGATGCTTGACTGCGGAGTCGTCGGGCGCGCATATGTGTTCACCTACACACCGCTTGCTCTCGAAAGCGCCCGGGCCCTGGTCGAGGACCTGGGATCGGTATTGATTGGCGAGTCCGTTTCGCCGCTGGCTCTCGAGCGTACTCTGTTGAGCAGGCTGAGACTGATCGGCAGAACCGGCATCGCCATGATGGCCTGCGCAGGGCTGGATATGGCTGTCTGGGATGCGCTGGCAAAACTGCATGGAGTCCCGCTCTGCGAGTTGCTGGGCGGTTCGGTGAAGGCTTTGCCCGCTTACGACAGCCACAGCATGGACGGCATCACGATTGGTACGCTCCGTGCGAAAAAAGCCGTCGATGCCGGCTTTCGGGCCATCAAGATCAAGATCGGCTACAAGACGCTTGATGAGGATTGTGCCGTTATCGAGGAAATCAAGAAGTGCCTCGGCGCCCAGGTTGAGCTGATGGTCGACTACAACCAGTCGCTTTCCGTGCCCGAGGCCATCCGGCGAATCCGCGTCATCCAGGAGTTCGGACTGGCCTGGGTCGAGGAGCCTACCCTGCAGGAAAACTATGCCGGGCACGCAAGAATCCGCTCATCCGTCGCCGCAGGCATCCAGATGGGAGAGAACTGGTGCGGGCCGGACGAGATGCTGAAGGCGCTGGAGGCGGAGGCCTGCGACTTTGCCATGCCGGATGTCATGAAGATCGGTGGTGTCACCGGCTGGATGAAGGCGGCGGCTCTGGCCGAACTGAAGGGAATCCCATTGTCCAGCCATATTTTCCAGGAGATCAGCGCCCATCTGCTGGCGGTCAGTCCGACCGCCCACTGGCTTGAGCGCATGGACCTGGCGGGACCCATCATCACCACTCCCCTCCAGTTCAGGGACGGTTACGCCATTCCCAACGACACGCCCGGAACGGGGGTCGAGTGGAATGAAGATGCCGTTGCCCGGTTTGCGGTTTGAAAGTCGATATGTCGGAGCAAGTGCTCATGCAAGTTGGCAAAAGCCATGTTTGGGAAAACAGGATCTTTGGTGGGGATTGGATAGCGGCTAACGGAGAGTCCACATCTTCGCGCGACGCGTCTACCGGAGACACGCTCGCGCTGCTTGCAACGGCAAATGCGGACGACGTTGAAGCAGCCGTGACGCTTGCTCGGCAGGCCCAGGCAGAATGGGCCGCGTGGCCTTTCAACAAGCGTGCGGAGGTGATGCCCAGAACCGCCGCACTCATCAGGGAGCGGGCACCCGATTTCAGTTTCTGGAGCATCAGGGAGTGCGGGGCGACGCCGGGCAACGCGGACTGGGATATCTAGAAAGGCGTTTTCTGAAACCTATTGAACCACGTCGCCACTCCTCCAGGCTGCCTTGAAAGGGCGTGGCATTGCTGCCCGCCCCTACGCCCCCCGCACCAGCAAGGCCACCTCCCGTTCCAGCAATTCAGCGTCGCCGAGGTTGAGTTCGACCAGGCGGCGCAGGTGGGTGATGCTGTCCAGGTCGATCTCCCGGCAGCTGATGCCGAGATGGCGCGTGTCGCCGGAGGTGTCGTGGTGGGCGACCTGGGCGCTCATCACGACTTGTGCGTCGCCGTCGGGTTCCAGGGTGATGCTGAGTGTGCAGGGGGTGCCGCGGGCCGGGGCGGGGCCGGTCAGGGTGTTGGCCGGGAGGCTGAGCAGGGCGCCGCGCAGGGACAGGTCGAGCACGCAGCAGCTCAGCGCCGTGTCGTTGATCTGCAGTGTGCAACCTTCCTGGAAGCTGACCCGGGAGAAGTGTCTGCGTTGTTCGCTGGGCATGGTGTCGTCCTCGGAAGTGTGGGGGCGGAGGCGTTCGGTCGTGCTTGCGGGTACTATCCCCTTCTTTCCACTCAATTCATATCCCGCCCCGCATGCAAAGAGACGTCAAGGATAAGCCCGTATATGCCGTGGTTGCCGCGGTCCAGTTGCCCACCGTCAGCGATTTCGAGTTCGAGTCTTCGCTGGCCGAGTTGCGCGAGCTGGCCAAGACGCTGGGCCTGGAGGTGGTGCATACCTTCGTCCAGAAGCGCCCCGGTTTCGATACCACGGCTTACCTGGGCGTCGGCAAGCGGCAGGAGCTCCGCGACTTCGTGAATGGCGATGACGGCCAGGAGATCGAGGTCATCCTGGTGGATCATGAGCTGTCTCCGTCCCAGGCGCGCAACCTGGAGGTGGAGGTGGGCTGCGAGGTGATGGACCGGACCATGGTCATCCTCGAGATCTTCCACCGCAACGCCCGCTCCCGCGCGGCCCGCGCCCAGGTGGAGATCGCCCGGCTGGGTTACATGGCGCCGCGCCTGCGCGAGATGGCCAAGCTGGCCGGCTCCCAGGGGCGCCAGCGTGGTGGTGGGGGTGGCCGTGGCTCGGGTGAGTCGCTGACCGAGCTGGACCGGCGCAAGATCCGCGACCGGATCGCCGAGCTGCAGCAGGACATCGACGCGATGGAGGCCGAGCGCGCCACCCAGCGTTCGCGTCGCCAGGGCCGCCAGGGCCTGGCCGGGGTGGCCCTGGTGGGCTACACCAACGCGGGCAAGTCCACCCTGATGCGGGCGCTCACCGGTAGCGAGGTGCTGGTGGCCAACAAGCTGTTCGCCACGCTCGACACCACGGTGCGGGTGCTGCACCCGGCCAGCGTGCCCCGGGTGCTGGTCAGCGACACGGTGGGATTCATCAAGAATCTGCCCCATGGTCTGGTGGCGTCCTTCAAGTCCACCCTCGATGAAGCCCTCGATGCCGAGTTGCTGCTGCATGTCATCGACGCCAGCGACCCCGGCTTCGAGCGCCAGCGCGCGGTGACCGACACGGTGCTGGAAGAAATCGGCGCCAGCGAGGTGCCGCGCCTGCGCATCTTCAACAAGATCGATCACGTTGGCGATGCCGAGGCCCAGGCTGCCCGCACCGCCGAACTGCAGGAGGCCTACCCGGGCTGCATCGTGATGAGCGCCCGCCGCCCCGACGACGTGGCCCGGCTGCACCGGGCCATCGTGGCCTTCTTCCAGCGCAATCTGATCGAGGGCGAGCTCTTCCTGCCCTGGTCGGCCCAGCAGTGGCGCCAGGACATCTACGCCAACTGCGAGGTGCTGGAGGAGCGGGCCGACGAGGAGGGGGCGTTCTTCCGGGTACGCGGCGAGGCTGAGACCCTGGACAAGCTGCGCGAGGCCTTCACCCAGGTCTGAGGCCCGGGGCGGGTCAGCTGACGTCGAGCCCGTTGAGGAAGGCCCCGAGGGGCTTGTCGGACGCCTGGATGTGATTGACGAACACGTCCTTCACGATCTGCAGGGCCAGCAGCTCCTTGCCCTTCCCGAAATCCCGGGCGGTCCGTTCCAGCAGATGCACCAGATCGTCGTGCTCGCGGCGATGCGTTGCGTGGGCGGGGTAGCCGTGCGCGCTCATCAGGCGGTCCTCGGCATCGAGATGAAAGCGCACAAAGCCGATCAGCTCCCGGAAGCGGGGCAGGAAGTCGGTGGTGCCCGCCTCGAGCCGGGTGGCCTGGTTCAGATGGTTGATCAGGTTGGCCAGCTGCCGGTGATGGGCGTCGATCTCGGCCACACCCACCCTGAAGCTGTCGTCGAATGACACCCACTGCCGCGGTTCGGGGCTGGCCGTCGAAAAGGTATAGGTGTCCTTGCCCCCGGCCTTGCTCTGGTACATCGCCGAATCTGCGGCCTCGATGAGCGAGTCGATCTCCAGGGCGTTGTCCGGATACATGCTGATGCCGATGCTGGCCCCAACCTGGCAGACCTTGCCGCCGGGCAGCAGGATGGGCTCGGCGAGGGCCTCCAGCAGTTTGCGGGCGACGCTCGCCGCCTGCTCCCGGTCGATCAGGTCGCCGGTCAGTACCGCGAATTCATCGCCGCCCAGCCGGGCCACCGTGTCCGAGTCGCGCACGCAGCCGAGCCAGCGCTTGGCCACGGCGGCGAGCACGATGTCGCCGGTCTCGTGGCCATACTGGTCGTTGATCGGCTTGAAGCCGTCCAGGTCCAGATACAGCAGGGCGGCGTGCCTGCCTTGGCGCCGGGCCAGCAGGCAGGCTTTGGAGAGGCGGTCGAACAGCAGGGAGCGGTTGGGCAGGTCGGTCAGCCGGTCGAAGTTGGCCTGGCGCCAGATCAGCTCGGCGGCCTTCTTCTCCTCGGTGCGGTCCTTGATGAAGATGAACAGCCTGCCCCCCATGATGGGCGAATAGCTGGCCACCACCTCCGCAGGCCAGATCCTGCCGCCGCGGTGGCGGTGGGTGGTCTCGAATCGCGCGTAGCCATCGGCCAGCACCTTCTCGGTCAGCGCCGTGATCCGCTCCGGGCTGTCGCTGGCGTCCAGCTGCTCGATCGACATGCCGAGCAGCTCGTCGCGGGAATAGCCCGAGAGCTTGACGTAGGCATTGTTCACTTCGAGGATGCGGCCCGCCGTGTCGGTGGTCCAGAAGCCGTCGGTGGAGGTCTCGATGGCCAGGCGGAACTGCTCGTCCTTCTCGCGGGCGGCCGTTTCGGCCTTGACCTGGCGGGTGATGTCGCGGGCGATGGAGGAGGCGCCGACGATCTCGCCCCGCGTGTTGCGGATCGGAGAGAGGGTGATGCTGACATGGATCGGCTCGCCGTCCTTGCGGATCCGGATGCTCTCGAAGTGGTCGACCCTGTCGCCGCGCTGGATACGGCCGAGGATCTCGGCCTCTTCGTGGCGCAGATCCTCGGGGAACAGGCGCAGGATCGACTGCCCGATCATCTCGGCCGCGGTGTAGCCAAAGATCGATGTGGCGCGGGGGTTCCAGGTGGTGACGATGCCATCCAGCGACTTGCCGATGATGGCGTCTTCCGAGGACTGGATGATGGCCTCGCTGGCCTGCAGGGCCGAGTTGGTCTCGAGCATCTGTACCCTGGCCAGCCCCATCTCTCCGATGACCCGGGCCAGCCGGGTGAAGAAGGCCATGGTGGACTTCACCTTCTCGGCGGTGAACACCGGTGTCTTCTCCAGGGCCTCAAGATAGGCGCGCTGGTCGAAACGGAATTCGTTGGCCTGGCGGATGAAGTACTGGGTGTCCGGTTCGTCGAAGAAGAACTGGCCGGTGAACAGGTTGGCGACGTGCTCGCCGCCGATGTTGATGGGCACTGCCACGTCCACCAGGCCGTTCTTGCAGCGGTACACGTTGTAGCTCTCGCCCATCTTGAGCTGGTCGGCCAGCACCGTGTCGCTTTCCAGGCAGCGTGCCGCGGTACCGGCATTGACGCGGTGGAACTTGGTGCAGATGTCGTGCCAGCCGGTGGCGATGAGGATGTTGCCCTCGAGATCGAGGATCGCCGTCACCGCGCCCGTGATGTCGGAAAACTCTTCGCACAAGCCGCGCAACTCGTCGATGTCGACCAACTCGGTGAATCTCACTCAGCCTCCTGCTGCCGCCATCGAACCAGGGGTGTTACAAATTAAGCCCACGCACGATAGCCGGACATGCAGGGGCTGGCAACCGCGCTGCGAGGCAAGCGTGGCGCGCTTCACGGGGAGGCGGAAGAGGGGCGCGGACGGGCCTCCCCTCAAGGGCTGTCGCGGCCGCCTTGGCCCCGCTGCAGCGTGGTGATGGCCACGCCGATCAGGGCGGTCGCCACCGCAAAGGTGAGCTGTAGTCCGCCGGCGGAAAACACCGCGCCGAGCACCGCGGTGCCGGTGATCAGCCCGAGATTGCGCGACAGGTTGAGCATGCCGGACACGAGGCCCCGTTGAGCCGGTGCGATGCCACCCATCACCCCGGTGTTGTTGGCGGTCTGGAACAGCGCATAGCTGGCGGTGAGGATCAGCATCGGACCGAGGTAGGCGGGAACGCCGAGTGCAGTCGGCAGTACCGCCAGCAGCACACAGGCGCCACCGATACCGGCCAGTCCGAGCAGGCTCATCGGCCGGGCGCCCAGGCGATCCACCAAACGCCCCGCGGGCGTTGCGGTAAGGGCGGCCACCAGCGGTCCCAGGGACATCACCAGGCCGGTGCGGGTCGGGTCGAGCCCGAGGGTCTGCGAGAGATGGAAGGGGCCGACCACCAGGGTGGCCATCAGCACCGTGGACACCAGCGCGCTGCCGGCCAGGCCTGCACTGAGGGGCCGGTCACGGAACATCCCGGGCCGGATCAGGGGGAAGGGCGCCCGCGCCTCCACCTGCAGGAAAAGCACCAGGCCCAGCGCCGCGCCAGCCAGCAGGGCCAGGTTGAGGCCGCCGAAGTCGCCGCGCCCGACGGTCAGGGCGAGGGCATAGGCGGCCAGTGTCACGGCCAGGATCGCGGTGCCCGGCACATCGAAGCCCGTGCCGTCCTGCTGTACGGCCGGGGGGCTGGCGGGCAGGTGGCGATGGACCAGCACAAAGGCCAGCAGGCCCGGCGGCAGCAGGATCATGAAGATCGCCGGCCAGCCCGCAGCAGAGATCAGCACGCCGCCGAGCGAAGGCCCCAGCGCGGTGCCGACGGCCGACATGCTGCCCAGCACACCCATCGCGCGGCCCGCCTTCTCGCGGGGGATGATCTCGCCGACGCAGGCCATGGCGAGGGCCATCATGATCGCCGCGCCGAGCCCCTGGAGAGCCCGCGCGGCGATCAGCAGCGGAAGCGCCGTGGCCAGACCGCACAGGGCCGAGGCCAGGCTGAATACGGCGATGCCGGCGAGCAGCAGCCGGCGGCGCCCGAGCAGGTCACCCAGCCGCCCGGCGCCGACGATCAGCGTGGTGATGGCGAGCAGGTAGGCCAGGACCACCCACTGCACCGCCTGGAAGGAGGCGCCGAAGGCCTGCATCAGGGCCGGCAGGCCGATGTTGGCGATGCTGGTGCCGAGGGACGGCAACAGGATGGACAGGGCCAGGCTGGCCAGGGCAGGGGACATCACGGGGGACACCGCCTGGCTGGCCTGCGGGGAGTTTTCTGTTTGCTTCATGGCAGCTTCCTGCTTTCTTCATGCGGCACGTGCCGGATGCGCCCACTGTAGGTGCTTCCAATAGGTGGCGGAAGACGCACGGCTTGCACTGTATTCGTGCATCAAACGCCATGTGTGGGCGCCGCGTGCTATGGTCGGAGACATGACCACCCCCGATTTCAACCTGCTGATCACCCTCGATGTACTGCTCAGCGAAGGCAGCGTGGCGGCAGCGGCCCGACGGCTGCAGCTCAGCCCCTCGGCGATGAGCCGCGCCCTGGCGCGCCTGCGCGAGACGATGGGCGACCCGCTGCTGGTCCGGGCTGGCCGCAATCTGGTGCCGACCCCGCGGGCCCTGGAGATACGCGAACAGGTGAGCGTGCTGGTGCGGGATGTGGAGTCCGTGCTGCGCCCGGTGGGCGTGCTGGACCCCGCACAGATCGTCCGCAGCTTCTCCCTGCGCACCAGCGACGGCTTCGTCGAAAACTTCGGGCCGGCGCTGCTGGCCCGCATCGGCGCAGAAGCCCCGGGCGTCCGCCTGCGCTTCGTGCCCAGGATGCACCGGGACAGGGACCGGGACTGGGACAGCACGCCCCTGCGTGATGGCACGATCGACCTGGAGACCGGTGTGATCGGTGACGCCACGGCGCCGGAGCTGCGCGTGCAGGCCCTGTTCCGCGACCGCTTCATCGGCGCGGTGAGGCCGGGCCACCCCCTGAGCCACGGCGAGATCACCCCGGCCCGCTACGCCGCCGAGGCGCATGTCCTGGTCTCGTCGCGGGGCCGCAGCAGGGGCGCCATCGATGAGACCCTGCAAACGTTGGGGCTGGAGCGGAAGGTGGTGACCAGCGTCGGCGGCTTCGCCACGGCCCTGGCTCTGGCACGGGCCTCCGACCTGGTTGCCAGCGTGCCCGAGCGGCACACGGGCAACCTGCGCGCCGGGCTGTTCTGCTTCCCCCTGCCCATCACCGCGCCGCAGATCACCGTGTCGCTGATCTGGCACCCCCGGCTGGACGCCGATCCGGCCCACCGCTGGCTGCGCAGCTGCGTGCGCGAGGTGTGCACGGCGGCGCTGGGGCCGGAGGGTGGTCCGCAGGGCTGATCACATCGGCGGGCCGCGCCGCAGCTCGGGTGCGAGGGTCCAGGCCAGGGTCAGGCCCGGCGCGTGGCGCACCGCGAAATCACAGCCGGTTTTGTTCCGCACTTCGTCCAGGCTCACGCCCGGCTGCAGCTCGATCAGGGTCAGTCCGTGCTCGGGATCGACCTCGAAGACGCACAGCTCGGTGATGATCATGTCCACCACGCCCTTGCCGGTGAGGGGCAGGGTGCAGCGGGGCAGGATCTTCGGCGAGCCGTCGCGGGCGGTGTGCTCCATCAGCACGATGACGCGTCCGACGCCGGAGACCAGGTCCATGGCGCCGCCCGGGCCCTTGATCATCTTGCCTGGCACCATCCAGTTGGCTAGGTCGCCGTGGGCCGAGACTTCCAGACCGCCGAGGATGGACAGGTCCACATGCCCGCCGCGGATCATCGCGAACGAGTCGGCGCTGGAGAAGAAGCTGCTGCCAGGCAGGCTGGTGATGGTCTGCTTGCCGGCGTTGATGAGGTCGGGGTCGAGGGCTTCGGCCGGTGGAAAGGGGCCGATGCCGAGCAGGCCGTTCTCGGATTGCAGGGTGACCTGCATGCCGTCGGGGATGTAGTTGGCGACCAGGGTCGGGATGCCGATGCCCAGGTTGACGTAGTAGCCGTTGCGCAGCTCACGGGCGGCGCGGCGGGCCATGATGTCACGCACCGGGTCCTGCTTGCGCGGCGCGGCGGTGCCGGCGGCGGTGGGGAATTCGATGCGTTTCTCGTAGCCCCGGCCCTGGAGGATGCGGTCCACATAGATGCCGGGGGTGTGGATCTGGTCCGGGTCCAGCCGGCCCGGCTCGACCAGCTCCTCGACCTCGGCGACGGTCATGCGGCCGCAGGTGGCGATCATGGGGTTGAAGTTGCGGGCCGTCTTGCGGAAGACCAGGTTGCCCGCGTGGTCACCCTTCCAGGCTTTGACGATGGCCAGGTCGGCGCGGATGGCCGACTCCAGCACATAGTCCGCGCCGTCGAAGCTGCGGGTCTCCTTGCCGTCGGCCAGGCGGGTGCCGAAGGCGGTCCGGGTGAAGAAGCCGGGAATGCCGGCGCCTCCGGCCCGCAGCCGCTCGGCCAGGGTGCCTTGGGGCACCAGCTCCAGTTCCAGCTCGCCGGCCAGTACCTGGCGTTCGAATTCCTTGTTCTCGCCCACGTAGGAGGCGATCACCTTTTTGACCTGCCGCGCCTTGAGCAGCAGGCCCATGCCGAAGTCGTCCACCCCGGCGTTGTTGCCGACGATGGTCAGGCCGCGGGGGCCGGTGCGCAGCAGCGCAGCGATGAGGTTCTCCGGAATGCCGCACAGGCCGAAGCCGCCGGCGGCGATGGTCATGCCGTCGAAGAGGAGGCCGTCTAGGGCGGTGTCGCTGGTTGGGAATACCTTGTTCATTGGGTGCAGTCCCCGATGTGCTGTTGTCAGTGTTGCGCTGCGGGGCGGCAGCCGGGAGATCCGGCCGCCGCCCCGGTCCGGGCCCTGAGGGGCCTGGAGGGGCTGATGAGGCCTCAGTCAGCGCGCTCGGGTACCGGCAGATGCACCCATTCCTTGTAGAAGGCCTCGATGTCCGGCTCGAAGTCGTGGATCACCGGGTACCACGGGGTCGGTGCCTCTACGTCATGCAGGGTGCCGCAGGTCGGGCAGTAGTACTCCCGGTAGACCTGCCACTGGGTGTCCGGGGCCATCAGCTTGGGATAGACCTCGGTCATCGCCTCCTCGGTGTCGCGCACATAGATGGAGGCATGCAGCTTCCAGTTCTCCCTGTAGTCGCAGAACTCGTGGCCGCAGTCGCACTTGATGATCCACTGCTTGGTGGCGGCCGACTGCACGATGTACATGTGCGGGGCGAGGGGCAGGACGATGCGGTCCTTGAAGCCGACCTTGGCCTGCAGGGCGGCGACGTATTGCTCGAAGCGGCTGTTGTCCTTGGGCATGGACAGCATGCGGAAGGTGGTTTCCCAGTCCAGCGTGCCCTCGACCAGATGGCTGACCTGTTCATTCGTGTATGACATTGCGTGCTCCTTGATTCGGGGTGTCGGTGCGGCGGGCGGTCATTCTTCGACCTGGACGACGGTGGTGACGTCGGGCATCAGCGAGAGGTCCATGCGGTGCTTCGAGCCGTAGGTCGGCACGCCCAGCTCCTCCTCCAGCAGCTGCCAGTCGGCCGGCAGGTTCCAGAAGGTCTTGAACTGCTGGGTGAACTTCTCCGACAGGGCGAAGCTGGTGGCGAACATGTGCTGCACCTGCACGGCGGCGTGCTTGTTGAGGATGCGTTCGCGCTCCTCCTTCATCCACTCGCGGGTCGGCAGGGCGCGGGCCAGGCGTTCCTTGCGGATCTCTGCACGGCGGGCCTGGGTCAGGGCCGGATCCACCGTGAACACGCCCTTGGCGTCCTGGGAGAACACCGCGCCGTAGACCTTCTGGGCGTACTCCGGCAGCAGGAACTTCTGGTTGAGGTCGTTCTCGATGGCCTTGACCTCGCGGTCGATGGGGTCGCCGAAGCCAGGGCCGCCACGCAGGTAGTTGAGGTAGAGGTCGTGGTTGTCGTAGCAGTCTTCGGTGGTGATGCACTGCTTGTCGCGCTTGACCGTGGCGGTGGCGTCCAGATGGCGCTCGTAGTCCGGGCGGGACGGGTCGAGGTCGCCGCCGAGTGGCAGGGAGTCGCCGATGGCGATGCGCTCCTTGAGGCCGGTCTTGTGGGCTTCGAAGCGGTAGCCGGTGGCCGACGGGTAGCCGCCCATCATCCCCCAGTCGCTGTTCATGAAGCCGTTGCCCATGAAGAACATGGTCCAGTCCTGGGCGTTCCACACCATGCGCAGGGTCTCGAAGCCGCAGCCGCCCCGGTACTTGCCGTAGCCGCCGGAGTTGGCCTTGACGTTGCGGCCGAGGTAGAGCAGCGGCTCGGCCATCTCCCAGATCTCGATGTCGCCCATGTCGCCTTCGGGGTTCCAGATGGCGGCGGCGTGGTTGAGGCCGTCCTTGACGGCGCAGGCGCCGGTGCCGCAGGAGCTGGCCTCGAAGCTGTTCACCGCGTGGATCTCGCCGTCCTGATTGATGCCGCCGCCCTGCAGCCAGTTGGAGGTGTTGGCGTTGCCGGCGTTGACCTCCTCCAGGTAGCCGCGGCTGAAGTAGGACTGGGACAGACCGCGCCACAGGGCGGCCCAGCCGGACACCAGGAAGTGCCAGGCGTAGGCGTGGCCGGTGCGGCGGTCGTCCGGGTTGCACCAGGTGCCCTTGGGCAGGCGGAACTCGGTGGCGTAGTAGGCGCCGTCGTTGATGCGCTGGGTGGGTACCAGGGTCTGGCACATCATCACCCAGATGCCCGAGGTGAAGGCCACCTGGTGGGCATTGAAGGTGTGCCAGCCCCAGCGGCTGGCACCCTCGAAGTCGAGCCGCCACTTGCCGTCGGGCTTGATGGTCATCTCGCAGGGCGAGTGCATGATCGAATCGAGCTTGGCGAAGGCGTTGGAGACCTGCACGTCCTCGTGCTTGTAGGGCACATCGACGAAGGACACCTTGCGGTACTTGCCGGGCAGGGTCATCGCCTTGATGCGGCTCATCAGGCCGCGGCGGCCTTCCTCGATGACCTCATGGGAGAACTTCATGTAGGCGTCGAGGCCGTCGGCGCGGATCACGTCCTCGACCAGCTCGCGGATCATGTGGCAGCCGGCGATGCGGGTCTTCTCGTCGAGGATCCAGTACTTGGGCGTGCGCACCGAGCGCTGGGACTCGTGCAGCCAGTCGCGCAGGGGCTCGTCATTCACGCCGGTCTTGCGGCAGGTGATCATGTAGCCGTCGCCGAAGCGCTGGGTCTGGCCGGTGGACATGGAGCCGGGGGTCACCGAGCCGGTGTCGATGACGTGGGTGACGCCGCCGACCCAGCCGATCAGCTTGCCTTCCCAGAAGATCGGCACGATGGTGGCGATGTCGCAGGGGTGGACGTTGCCGATGGCGCAGTCGTTGGTGGTGAACATGTCACCCGGGTTGATCGTCGGGTTGGCCTCCCAGTTGTTCTCGATCATGTACTTGATCGCCGCGCCCATGGTGCCGACGTGGATGATGATGCCGGTGGAGGTCAGGACGCAGTCGCCGGCGGCGTTGTAGAGGGTGAAGCAGAGTTCGCCTTCCTGCTCGACGATGGGGCTGGCGGCGATCTTCTTGGCGGTCTCGCGGGCATGCACCAGGCCGCCGCGCAGCTTGGAGAAGAGCTTCTCGTAGCCGATCGGGTCGCTGTCGCGCAGGGCCAGCTTCTCCAGGCCGTTGTAGTAGCCGGTGGTCTGGGTGCGCTCGATGATGGCGTCGCGGTGCTGCTTGAGGGTCAGACCGCTGGCCAGCAGCTTGCCGATGCCGATTTCCTTGTTGCTCATCATGTTCATGATTGGTCTCCTCACTTCACTTCTTTGAGATGGAACAGGCGGTGCTTGTCGATGGTGGTTTCAAAGCCATCGGGCACGACGAAGGTGGTGGCATCGGATTCGATGATGGCGGGGCCGGTGATGTGGTTGCCGGCCTTCAGCGCTTCCATCTTCCACAGGGCGGCCTCGACCCACTTCTTGTGGCGGTAGAAGGGGCGGGTGCCGAGGAAGGCTTCTTGCGGTGGCGTCGGGCCGGCGTCCGGGTCCTCGGGCAACACCGGCTTCTGGGTGACGACCATGCCGCGCAGGATCGCGCCGGTGATCGAGAAGCCCAGCTCCGGCGAGCGGGCCGAGCTGGCATAGACGCGGCCGTAGGTGGCCTCGAAGCTGTCGACGATCTGGTCCCAGTCGGCGGCGGTGCTGGCGCTGCTCACTGGAGAGACGATCTCCAGGTCGTTGAGCTGGCCCATGTACTGCATCTTGTAGCCGGGGATGAGCAGCACGTCTTCGGGCTTGAAGCCGTTATTGACGAACTCGTCGATGACCTTGACCGCCAGTTCCTCCCAGGCCGCCTGCAGGGTGGTGCAGGCGGCGGCCTTCTGGGCGTCGGGGGCGAACTGGGCGACACCCAGGTCCACCGACTTGTCGTAGCGGTACTCGAAGTCGGCGCAGGCGCAGCCGAAGGCCGAGAAGCCGGCAGCCCAGGCGGGCACCACCACGTCCTTGAAGCCGACGCCTTCGGTGTAGCCGTAGGTGTGCACCGGGCCGGCCCCGCCGTAGGAGAAGCAGGTGAACTCGGCGGGGTTGTAGCCCTTGGCGCTGATGTTGGCGCGCAGGTACTCAGAGAGGGTCAGGTCGAGCAGCTCGATCACGCCGGCGGCGGCATCCTCCACCGACAGGCCCAGCGGGTCGGCGATCTGCGCCTTGATGTGGTCGCGGGCGCGCTGCACGTCCAGCTTGATGGCCCCGCCGAGGAAGTTGTCCGGGTTGAGGTAGCCCAGCACCACGTGGCAGTCGGATACCGAGACCGTGTCCAGCCCGCTCTCCGGCCAGCAGGTGCCGACCCGGTAGCCGGCGGAGTCGGGGCCGAGCTTGATCGACTTGCTGTAGGGGTCGAGGCGCACGAAGCTGCCGGCGCCGGCGCCCACCGAGTCCATCGCCACCAGCGGCAGGGAAAGCACCAGGCGGGCCATGTCCGGGTCGGACTTGATGGCGAAGCTGCCCTTGGTGATCAGCGCCACGTCGAAGCTGGTGCCGCCGATGTCGGAGCAGGCGATGTTCTCGTCCCCCAGGTATTCGCCCAGCAGCTTGGAGCCGATGACCCCGCCGATCGGGCCGGAGACAATGGTGCGGGCCAGCTCCTTGGCCTTCCAGCTGATGGTGCCGCCGTGGGTGGCCATGACCCGCAGGTCGAACTTGGCGCCGTGCTTCTTGAAGCGGTCGCTGACCTTCTTGAGGGTCTGGCGTGAGGGCTCGGCGCCGTAGGCCTCGAGGATGGTGGTGTTCATCCGGTGGCTTTCCTTGCGCGACGGGTAGTAGTCCACCGAGGCGAACACCGGGATGTCGGACTTCAGCCGCTTCAGTTCCTCCCGCACGATGTCGCGGGCGCGCTGCTCGCTGATCTCGTTCTTGTGGGATTGCAGCAGGCAGATGACGATGGCCTGGGAGCCGGCCTCGACCAGCTCGCGGGTGGCCTGGCGCACCTCGTCCTCACGCAGGGGAATGACGATCCGGCCCTGTACGTCGGTGCGCTCGGTGACGCCCCGGGTGCGCGACACCGGCACCAGCGGCTCGTCATAGCGGTGGGTGTTGAGGTGGATGCGGTCTTCCAGGGCGTAGCCCAGGTAGCTCTGCAGGGCGCGGCCCATGGAGTGGAGCTGCTCGAAGCCGCGGTTGCAGATGAGGCCGACGTCCAGACCCTTGCGCATCAGGATGCGGTTGAGCATGGCCGTGCCCGAATAGACGCAGGTGACCAGTTCCGGATAGACGTCGTCCACTTCCCGGCCCCAGTGCGCCAGGGCATCGACCGAGGAGTTGTAGATCGCCAGGGATTCGTCGCCGGGATTGCTCTGCGCCTTGCCGACCACGAAGCGCCCATCGGCGCGGACGAAGAAGGTGTCGGTCATCGTGCCGCCGGCATCGATGCCCATCACCTGTACGCTTGACTGCTGGACTTGCATGTCGTGTCTCCTGTCATTGGTGTGTGTGGTGAGAAGCCCCACGACAGGTCAATGGCAAGCGCCGGGCCAGATCCCGGAAATCCCTCTGTTCTTTTGACAAATCAGCGGCTTGCAATCCGCACGGGCATAAAGCGAGGTGTCCGGTGGCGGGGGCGGGATTGTCCGGAACACCGACATGCAGTACGGAGTGTCCGGAATCCGGACACCTCGCCCGTTGGATGCTGCTTTGCACAACGCATTGATATAAAAGACTTTATTTGACTTGGTTCAGTCTTCTGGCTACGGTTACGCGTATCTGAAAAGGCCTGCTCCGTGCAGGGTTTTTGGAACCCTGAGTGGAGTCTTAAGCGAGCGCAATGTGACGCCTTCCCGCAATCCTGTGATTCCCCGCATTGGCGACGAGCAAGCCGTCGCGATGACCTGGGAGCGATTTCTTGCCGACCGCCCGGTGGGCGGCGGCGGTGTGCGCGATGTCGTGCTCGATTCGTGGCGGCGCAGTCGCCAGGGGGCGGTGGACCCGGCACTGCCCTGTGCGCCGGCCGCCGACCTGCGCAAGGTCGAGCAGCTGCGGCAAGGGGCCGGCGACCTGTATGCGGCGGCCCGGCCGGTACTGGAGTCCCTGCGCGACATCCTGTGCGCGTCGGGCACCCTGATCATGCTGAGCGATCCGAGCGGAACCATCCTCGATCTCAGCGGCGAGTCGCGGGCCCGGGATGCCGGTGAGCAGATCAATCTGGCGGCCGGTGGGCGCTGGAGCGAAGCGCTGATCGGCACCAATGCGATCGGCACGGCCATCGCCACCCAGCTGCCGGTGCAGATCTATGCCAGCGAGCACTACTGCATCGACGTCAAGCACTGGACCTGCGCTGCCGCGCCCATCCTCGACCCGATGGGGCGCACCCTGCTGGGGGTGGTGGATGTGTCGGGGGTGAAGGAGACCTTCCACGGCCACACCCTGGGGCTGGTCATCGCTGCCGCCCGGCAGATCGAGGCCGAGCTGGCGCGTCGCGATCACGAGCGCCATGGCCGGCTGTTGGCTCAGACGGCGGACAGCTTCATCCGTTATGCGAGCGATTGCGTGGTGCTCTTCGACCACCTCGGGCGGGTGGTCAAGACCGGTGGCAGCGTGCAGCTTGCCCGCGAGGCCTTCGGCGTGCGCCTGCCCTTCGAGGCGGGAGGGCGGGTGGCCGCCCTCGACACGAGCTTGCCGTCCGCGGAGCGGCAGCGCCAGACACCGGCCTGGCTACGCGCCGAATGGCTGCACCCGGTGGAGGCGCGGGAGGGCCGGCTCGGAACCCTGCTGGTCATCCCGGTGGGCGCTCGGGCCCGGCCGACGACGCATTTGCCGCCCCGTGGCGAGACTCCAGGCAGCGGCAGGGAATCGGGCATGGACCATTTCGCCGACATCATCGGCACCAGCCAGGCCATCGCAGTGGCCAAGGCGCGGGCGCGGCGGGTGGCGCCCCTGGACCTGCCGGTGCTGTTGCTCGGCGAGACCGGCGCCGGCAAGGAGATCTTCGCGCGGGCCATCCACAAGGCCGGCGCCAGGCCCGACGGCCCCTTCGTGGCGGTCAATTGCGGCGCGCTGACCCGTGAGCTGCTGGCCAGCGAGCTCTTCGGCTACAGCGAAGGCGCCTTCACCGGGGCCCGCCGGGGCGGCCTGCCCGGCAAGTTCGAGCAGGCCGACGGTGGCACCCTGTTCCTCGACGAGATCGGCGAGATGCCCCTCGACATGCAGCCCCATCTGCTGCGGGTGCTGCAGGACGGCGTGGTGGTGCGGCTGGGCGATACCCGCGAGCGCAAGGTGGCGGTGCGCATCATCGCGGCCACCAACCGCGACCTGCAGGCCGATGCCGGTGCCGGGCGGTTCCGCGAGGACCTCTTCCATCGCCTGTGCGTGGTCAGCCTGAGCCTGCCGGCCCTGCGCGAACGCCCGGGTGACATCGAGGCCATCCTGGACTGTCTCAACCAGCGCTTTTCGCTGAAGTACGGCTGCCCGGTCAAGACGCTCGAAATGTCGGTGCGTGAGCAGCTCCTGCGCTATCGGTGGCCGGGCAACATCCGCGAGCTGCAGAATGTCTTTGAGGCCATGTTCGCGTTGAGCGACGGGGACTGCATCGACAGTGCCCTGCTGCCGCCCCATATCGCGGCATTGCCGGAACATCTGGCGATGGCTGAGCCGGAGAGCCGGCCGCCACTGACATCCGGCCGGCTGGAGGAGATGGAGCGGGCGGCCATCGATGCTGCGGTGGCCAGTGCAGGGGGGAACCTGTCCTTGGCGGCGCGCAATCTGGGCATCTCGCGGAGCACCCTGTACGTGAAGTTGGCGGCCATCCGTGGCAAGCCGGAAGCCGCCGCCACGGCGTCGCGCAAACTCCAGTAATGGGTCATGGGCTGGCTCTCCGGATGGAGAGCCAGCCGTTCAGACCATCCCGGCGGCGGCGTCCGCCTGACGCACCGCCACCACCCTTCAGTCGCCGGGTAGTTCCACAGGCCTCAGGTCGAACAGCAGCACCTCGGCGTCCTGGCCGCCGGAGAAGTCGATCTGCTGGACGTTCCGCAGCCGTGCCCCGTCACCGGCACTCATGCGCTGCCCATTCACCGTGAGGGCGCCGCGGGCGACATGCACGTAGGCATGGCGTCCGGCGGGGAGGCTGATGCGCGCCTCTTCGTCGCCATCGAACAGCCCGGCATGGACGCGGGCATCCTGATACACCGACAGCGAGCCTTCTGCGCCGTCCGGCGAGATGATCAGGCGCAGGCGGCCGCGCTTGTCGGCCTCGCTGAAGTGCTGTTGCTGGTAGCGCGGCGCCACGCCGACCTGGTTGGGCACGATCCAGATCTGCAGGAAGTGCACCGGGGCTTCCCGGGAGCCGTTGTACTCGCTGTGCAGGATGCCCGTGCCGGCGCTCATCATCTGCACGTCGCCAGGGCGGATCACCGAGCCGGTGCCCATCGAGTCCTTGTGTTCGAGCGCCCCGTCGAGCACGTAGGAGAAGATCTCCATGTCGCGGTGGGGGTGGGTGCCGAAGCCCTTGCCCGGGCTCACGCGGTCGTCGTTGATCACCAGCAGGTCGGAGAACCCGACCTGATCCGGGTCGTAGTAGTGGCCGAAGGAGAAGCTGTGCCGCGATTGCAGCCAGCCGAAGTTCGCGGTACCTCGTGCGGCGGCGGGTCTCAGTTCCAGCATGGCGATGGGTCCTTTCCTGTTTGGGTGAAGGCCTTGCAGCGAGTTGTCCGCAGTGCCCATGTGCGAACTTTAGCCCTGGGGGATGATGCGAAATAGGGGCTAATCGGCAAACCAGTGTTGCTGTATTAGCAACAATTCACTGCCCGGGAGGGCTGTGTCGGGCCTCTGTGGAATGCGGCCGTCCAAATGAAAACCGCCCCGGCCTGATCCAGGCTCGGGGCGGCGTGGTGCGCAGGGCGCGCCAGGGCTTACCAGGTGTAGCGCGCGTTCACACCGACCATGCCGTTGCGGCCGGGGGCACCTTCGTAGTAGCGGCCGTTGGTGTCGCCGACGACGACGGAGCCCACGTACTGGCGGTCGAACAGGTTGTCGATCCGGGCAAACTCGGTGAAGCGCCAGGGCCCGACGCGTTGCTCGGCGGTGACGCGCACGTTGGCAATGGCGTAGGAGGGCGCAGGGGTCTGGGAGTTGGTGTCCTCCACATAGACCTTGCTGCGGTACACCCCTTCGACGGCAGTGGTGAGGCCGGGCATGGGCTTCCAGGCCAGGTCGCCGAACACCGTGGTGCGCGGGATGCCCGGCATCAGGTTGCCGGCGGCGACCAGGGTGTTGGCGCTGCCGGTGCGGAAACCTTCGTCGTAGATGGCGCGCAGGTAGGAGGCGGCGAAGCGGCTGGTGAGGTCCTTGCGCCAGGCGGTGTCGAAGGACAGCTCGACACCCTGGCGCTGGGTCTTGCCGGCGTTCTTGTAGCTGGTGCGGCCGCCGATGGCGGTGTCCACCACCAGCTCGTCATCGGTGGTGATCTGGAACACCGCCAGGTTCACGCGGCTGGCGTCGCCGACGAAGGCCTTGGCACCCACTTCCAGGTGCTTGCTGCGGGAGGGGTTGAGGCCGAAGTTGAAGCTGCCGCCATTGCCCGAGTAGAACATCTCGTTGAGGGTCGGGGTCTCGAAGCCTCGCGCCGCGCTGGCGTAGAGGTTCACCGCCGGGTTGAGCTTGTAGACGACGCCCAGCACCGGGGTGGTCTTGTTGTAGTCGCGGCGGCCGCTGTCATCGCCATTCAGGCCGGAGACGTACTGGTCATCCACCTTGAACTTGACCTGGCTGTGGCGCAGGCCGGCCGTGACGGCCCAGTTGCCCGCCGCCCATTCGCTCTGCACGTAGGGGTCGAGGCTCTCGACGGTGTCGGTCTCCTTGCGGCGCAGCTTGCCCTTGACGCCCAGGGTGTTGCCGACGAAGTTCTCGTAGCCGCGGCGCTGGTCGGTGCTGCTGTCGAAGTCGGCGCCGACGGTAGTGGTGAGCTTGCCGCCAGCCACTTCGCGGATGGCGATGTAGCGGGCGCCGAATCCGTAGAAGCTGCGGTCGAAGTCGATGATCCCGCCGGAGTGACGCACATTGGCCTGGACCGACTTGGGGATCGACTGGTACTGGATCACGCTGCGCTGGCCCGAGTAGGTGGACAGCTGGAGCAGGTCGCTGCCGAACTTGCGCTCATAGGCGACGCCGGCCTGCAGGTGGTCGATGCTCTTGCGGGTGTTGTAGTCGATGGCGGCCTGGTCCACGCCACGGGGGTTGGACTTGTAGCCGCTCCACGACAGGCCCAGGGGATCCTGGGTGTTGTGCTGCCACAGGCCATTGACCACGAAGCTCAGCTTGCTCACGTCGTCGGGCTTGCCGGTGAGCTTCAGGAAGGCCTGGTCCCGGGTAGCGGCGGAATGATCGCGGTAGCCGTCGGTGTCGAAGTGGGAGGTGCTGAATACATAGCCCAGCCCGCCGGCCTTGCCCTGGGCGCCCAGGTCGGCCTTGGTGGTGCCGTAGCTGCCGACGGCCAGGCCCCCTTCCACGCTGGGGCGGTCTTCCGGCTCGCGGGTGAACAGCTGGATGACGCCGCCGGAGTGGTTGCCATACACGGCGGAGAAGGGGCCGCGCAGCACTTCCATGCGCTCCGCCACGTCCAGGTTGAAGGTGGCGGCCTGGCCCTGGCCGTCCGGCATGCTGGCCGGGATGCCATCGGTGATCAGCTTGACGCCACGTACCCCGAAGGCCGAGCGGGCGCCGAAGCCACGGGTCGAGATCTGCAGGTCCTGGGCGTAGTTCTGGCGGTTGTTGGCAACCACCCCAGGCACGGCGAGGAGGGCCTCGGAGGCGTTCACCCGCGGCTGGCCGGCGGTGATCTGCTCCCGGTCCAGCACGTCGATGGCGGCCGGGAGGTCGAAGCTGGCGGCTTCGGCACGGCTGCCCGTGATCACCACCGGGTTGAGGGTGATGCTGGAGTCGGCGGCCTTGACCGCTTCGGAAAGGGGCGTCAGGGCGGCAAGCAGGGCAAGGCTGAGCGGGGTCGGGGTGAAGCGGCGAGGCATGTTGCGTGTCTCCGAAGGCTGTTATGTCCGGGAGGTGGCCGGAAGCGCCGGAAACAATACCTGCATCGGCGGACATTTTCCTCATGAAAATCGTGATTCCGCCGGGGCGCAGCGGCCACAGGCTAGCCGGTATACTTGAAAGCTCGTCTGAACATGCGCCCATTCATGCCTCCTGTTCGCCGGTCTTTCTCCGGTTCGCTCCTGCTTCGTGGCCTGGCTGGCCTGATGTTGCTGTTCCAGGTCTCCGCCCTGTGGGCCCAGACGCCGGTGACCCTGCAGCTCAAGTGGACCCACGGCTTCCAGTTCGCGGGTTATTACGCGGCGCAGGAGAAGGGCTACTACAAGGCCGCCGGGCTCGATGTCCGCTTGCTGGAGGCCACGCCCCGGACGGATGTGCTGGGAGAGGTGCTCAGCGGAAGGGCCGATTTCGGAGTGGGGATGAGCGGGCTGTTGCTCGCCAGGAAGGCGGGGCAGCCGGTGGTGGTGCTCGCCGCGGTGTTCCAGCATTCGCCGCTCGTGCTGCTGACCCGCCGGGATTCGGCGGTCCGCAGCATGGCCGACCTGGCCGGGCGGAAGGTGATGATCGAGCGGGGCTCCGATGAGCTCCTGGCCTACCTGCGGCGCGAGCAGGTGCCGGTGGACGGCCTGCGTCAGGTGGAGCACTCCTTCGACATCAATGATCTGGTGGAAGGGCGCGTCGATGCCATGTCCGCCTACTCTTCCGTCGAGCCCTACCATCTGGAGCGGGTGGGCGTGGCCTACCGCATGTTCACACCGCGCTCGGGTGGGGTGGATTTCTACGGGGACAACCTGTTCACCACCGAAAGCCAGCTGCGTCAGCGGCCTGAACTGGTACGCGCCTTTCGCCAGGCCAGCCTGAAGGGCTGGCGCTATGCGATGGAGCATCCGGAGGAGATCGCGGCGCTGATCCAGACCCGCTACGCGCCGGATCAGTCGCTGGACTTCCTGCTGTTCGAGGCCCGGGAGATGATGCCGCTGATCCAGTCGGACCTGGTCGAGGTCGGTTACATGAGCCCGGCCCGCTGGCAGCAGATTGCCGATGTGTATGGTGACATGGGGATGCTGCCGCGCCAGTTCGACTACTCCGGCTTCCTGTTCACGGATGACGGCAAGGCGGATCTCGAAGGGCTGCGCCTCTACCTCGGCGCCGCCCTGGCAGCGATCGTGCTGGTGGCGGGCGTCGCGGCCTACATCCACCGGATTAACCGGCGCCTGGTGGTGAGCGTGGCCGAGTCGCGCCGGGCGGTGGACGACCTGCACGCCAGTGAATTGAAGTATCGGCTGCTGACCGAGAGCATGAAGGACGTGGCCTGGATTGCCGATGCGGATTCCCTGCGCTACACCTATGTGAGTCCGTCCATCGAAGGGCTGCGGGGCTACACGGCCGCCGAACTGGTCGGGACGACCATCGACCTGTCGTTCCAGGCCCAGGAGCGGGGGGCGCTGCGCAACCTGATACGTCAGCGCGCGCGGGCGTTCCGGGCGGACCCGGATCACCGGCAGTTCTACACCGACATTTTCGAGCAGCCCTGCAAGGACGGCTCCACGGTATGGACCGAGATCGTGTCCACCTACAGCGTCAACCTGCGCACCGGCGGTCTGGAGCTCCAGGGGGTGACCCGGGATATCACCGAGCGCCGCGCGTCGCAGGAGCGTATCGCCTACCTGGCCGAGCATGACACCCTGACCGGCCTGCCCAACCGGGCACTGGTCACCGACCGTCTGTCCCAGGCCCTGGCCTCGGCACGCCGGGAGAGCCATGGGGTGGCGCTGCTGTATATCGACCTGGATCGTTTCAAGCCGGTGAATGACACCCATGGCCATGCGGTCGGCGATCTCCTGTTGCGGGAGGCCGCACAGCGCATGCGGGACTGCGTGCGCGAGTCCGACACCGTCGGGCGCTTCGGGGGCGACGAGTTCGTGGTGCTGCTGCCACGGGTCGAGGTGTCGGATGATGCCCTCAGGGTTGCCGAGAAGATCCGCAGCGCACTGGTCGCCCCCTTCCTGGTGTCCGGACTCAGCCTCGAGGTCTCCTCGAGCATCGGTGTGGCCCTGTACCCGGATGACGGGCGCAGCGAGTCCAGCCTGTTGCTGGCGGCCGACCGGGCGATGTATGAGGCCAAACGGTCTGGTCGTGACCAGGTGAGCCTGTCCCGGCGCTGAGCGACTGCGCCGGCCGGCCTGGGCGCGCTGCGGTTTAACAAGATTTGAAAGACAGGCTGTGCCGTTCCTGTAGCCTCTGTGGGCGTGTCTATCCGACAGGTTCTTCAGGATGTTCCGTTTCCTCTCGCGTGCCGCCGCCCCCTGCCTGGCGGCCATGGTGCTCGCGGCGTGCGCCGCCACGCCACCGGTGTCTTCCTCCGCCCCCGTGCGCCTGCCCGTCAGCCAGCTCGACAGAGGGGTCCTTGTCTGGCTGCCGGAGGACATCCTTTTCGATTTCGGCAGGGCTGAGCTCAATCCCGCCCTGTCCAGCCCCTACATGGACCGGGTCGCCTGGCTGCTCACCGAAAGGACCGTCAAGTCCGTCTCCCTCGAAGGTCACACCGACTCGGTCGGGCCGGAGGGCGGCAACCTCGTGCTGTCTGTCAATCGTGCCATCGCCGTAAGGCAGGCGCTGATTGCGCGGGGGGTTCCCGAATCCCGGCTGGCGGTGATCGGGCATGGCTTCTCCAGACCGATCGCCCCCAATGACTCCGAGGCCGGCCGGCGGGTGAACCGGCGGGTCGAGATCGTCATTCTCGACGAGAAGGTCGACAACCTGATCCAGGGCGAAGACGACGGCGCCTTCGAGGCGGCCTTCAGCAAGCTCAAGGCCGAGTTGAATGCCCGCTTCACCGGACGCGACAAGGCATCCCGATGAATCCGCCGGATATCCGCCGTCGGCGTGTACTGCAGGCTGCGCTGGCCGGGCTGGCCATGCCTGCTACCGCAACCCTGGCAGCCGACCGGCCTGCCAGGACCGTTCGAGGCGAGCGTCCCCGGCTGGCCGTCGTGCTGGGCGGGGGTTCAGCCCGGGGGTTTGCCCATATCGGCGTGGTCAAGGCCTTTGAGGCCCTCGGCATCCAGCCCGACCTGATCGTCGGGTGCAGCGCGGGAAGCCTGGTCGGGGCGTTCTGGGCGGCCGGGGTCTCCGGCGACCGCATGGAGGAGCTGGCCCTGCGGGTCCGGGATACCGAGATCATCGACCTTGTCCAGGGCACGGCGCCCCGCGGCATGGTGACCGGGCAGGCCCTGCAGAATTTTGTCAGCCAGTCCCTCAAGGGGCGTCCGATCGAGTCCTTCCCGACCCGCTTCGCGGCCGTGGCGACCCGCTATCCCCAGGGCGATCTGGTGGTATTGCGCAACGGCGACCCGGGTTTCGCGGTGCGCGCCTCCTGCAGCATACCCGGGGTCTTCGTGCCGGCCGAGCAGGGGGGGCAGGAGTACCTCGACGGCGGCCTGATCAGCCCCGTCCCGGTCAGGACGGCGCGGCAGCTCGGGGCCGATCTCGTGGTGGCGGTGGACGTGGGAGGCGCGGATCAGGGCAGCGAGCCGCAGGGTGGGCTGTTCGAGCTGCTGCAGCGCTCCTTCGAGATCATGAGCCAGTCGCTGCGCAGCAATGAGACTGCGGGCGCGGATCTCATCATCCGGCCTGATCTGGGGCGGGCGCGCAGTACGGACTTCAGCTCCCGCAAAGTCTTCATCGCGGCGGGCTTCCTGGCTGCTCACCGCCTGGGGCCGGTGATCCGGGAGCGGCTGGGCGGGTTCCGACGGACCTAGGCGCCGCCCTATCACAGGTCAAGGCCCCGTTCCGGGCAGCCGGGTAGCCTTGCGGAGCGAAGTTGCGCATCACCCGGGTTGGCCCTGCGGGGCTGGTGCTTCGCCCTTTCAGAGTTGTGGCTATCCGCCGTCCGGTCCGCCGCGGGAGCCGTGTTCATCAGGAGTCTTCATGAGTCCCCCGCGTCCCAAATCCTCCCCCGAGCTGGAAGGCCCCGGATCGCCCCCCTGCATGGCCGACGAGTTTCCCGACTATTTCGGCGAGGTTCCGCAAGAAGGGGCCTTGCTTGACCCCGAGATCGAGGCGGCGCTGAACGCACTGCTCGAGGCCGAGCGGGCCGGGGCCAAGGTGTTGGCGGTGCTCCGTGACGGCCTCGATCCCCGCTCCCCCGCAAGGGAGCTTCTGGTGCGCCTGCAGCAGGATGAAGGGGCCAATGCCGTCGTCCTGTACAAGACGATCCGGCGCCTCGGCGGTGCGCCTTCCCACGAGACGGGAGCCTTTGTCGGGCGGACCCTGGCCATCGATGGGCTGGTGCCGCGTCTGGAGTTCCTGAACCGTGGCCAGATGTGGGTGGTCAAGCGTATTTCCGAGGTGCTGCCGCGCATCGAGGATCTCGCTGCGCGCGACATGCTGGAGCTGATGCGAACCTCCCACCTGGACAACATCGCTGCCTGCGAGCGTCTGCTGGAAGGCCTTTAGCGACGCGCCGGCGAGGCCCTTTCATGGGGCATGGAAGGCCTTGCCGTGCCTCCAGTTGGTGCGTCGCCAGGGGTGGCTGCACCCCCTCCGGCGCGAGGGGGCTGGGCAGGGCGAAATACGCTTGCCGAATCAATACGAAAACATTCGACGCGCGTGAGATGCCTTGCTATTGTGTCTATGCGCGGACCGCCTCAAGGCCGCCTTTCTGAATGGAGCGCGTCAATTGGGTACTAAGCTTTATGTGGGCAATCTGTCCTACAGCGTAGATAAGAGTCGTCTGGAAGAGATCTTTGGCGAATTCGGTACTGTGACTTCGGCCCAAGTGATCATGGATCGTGAAACAGGCCGCTCCAAGGGTTTCGGATTTGTCGAAATGTCTTCCGACCAGGAGGCGCAGGCAGCCATTTCCGCCCTCAATGGCAAGAGTTGCGACGGTCGTAACCTGACGGTCAACGAGGCTCGTCCGCAGGAGCCGCGCAGTGGCGGTTTTGGCGGCGGTGGCGGCGGTGGTCGTCGCGGCCCCGGTGGTGGTGGTTTCGGTGGCGGCGGTGGCGGTGGTCGTCGTGGCCCCGGCGGCGGTGGCGGTTTCGGCGGCGGTGGTCGCTACTGAGCGCACAGCTGACCGTAAATCCCAGGCCCGGCGTTGTCGGGCTTCAGCATCAGGTTTGCTTTTCATCCTTTCCGCGGCTGTTGAAGACCGCGGAGGGTGATTTTTTTCTTTAAAGGGCCCCGTCTTGGCAAAAACCAACTACTCATTCGAAAAACGCCAGCGGGAACTGGAGAAGAAACGCAAGCAGGAGGCCAAGCGGCTGCGCAAGCTCGATGACCGCGCGGGCGCTCCGCAGGCTCTGGATGACCAGGGCGCCGCTGAGGGCGCAAACAATGCCGCGGATACGCAGGGCTCCGAACCGGGTGGGTCCGACGCCTCTGCGTCCTGAGTCTCTGCGTCCGGAGTCTCTGCGTCCGGAGTCAGGCCGCCTCGAAATGCTCCAGCATCAGCTGGATGCCGGCGACTCCGTTGTACTCGTTCACAGCCAGCCTGAAGGCGGCCCTGATCTGCGCAGCGGCGGGCTCTGAATGGTTGAACAGGATGGCGTCGATCCGCGTATTGCCCTTGCGCAGCTGTAGCTTGAGGTGCTTGTCCTTGAGGATGCGCTGGTTTTCCACCCGGAAGACATCGTCGAACAGTGGGGCTGCAAAGCCCTGTCCCCAGATTTCTCGCTCCAGCAGCCGGGCGGTCTCGAGGTTGTAGAGACTGTCCTCCAGTGCCCCATCGGTCTCCAGGCGGCGGGTCAGGTCGGCCGGGTCGATCAGATCGCGCACCACTTCTTCAAAAACCTTCTCAAAGCGCTCCAGCTCGGTTTCCGGGATGGTGAGCCCGGCCGCCATGGCGTGGCCGCCGAATTTGAGGATCATTCCCGGGGCCTGCTTGGTGACCAGATCCAGCGCGTCGCGCAGATGCAGGCCCGGAATCGAGCGCCCTGAACCCTTGAGCTCGCCCTCGTTGCCCCGCGCAAAGGCGATCGTGGGGCGGTGGAATTTCTCCTTGATGCGTCCGGCCAGGATGCCGATCACCCCCTGATGCCATTCCGGCTCGAACATGACCAGGCTGGCCCGGCTGCCGGGATCGATGCGGTCGAGTCCGCTCAGGGCCTCTTCCTGCATGTCGGCCTCGATGGCGCGGCGCTCCCGGTTGAGCTTGTCCAGCTCCTGGGCGATGTTGAGCGCCCGTCCCATGTCGTCGGTGATCAGGCATTCGATGCCGAGGGACATGTCGGCGAGGCGGCCGGCGGCATTGAGGCGGGGGCCGAGGGCGAATCCCAGATCGAAGGTGGTGGCCTTGGTGGCATCGCGTCCGGCTGCCGCAAACAGCGCCCGGACCCCCGGTTGCATGCGGTCGGCGCGCATGCGCTGGAGGCCTTGAGCGACCAGGATGCGGTTGTTGTGATCGAGCTTGACCACGTCGGCCACTGTGCCCAGGGCCACCAGGTCGAGCAGGTCGGCCAGGTTGGGTTCGCTCCGGCCCTCGAAGGCGCCCCGGTCGCGGAGTTCCGCACGTAGCGCGAGCATGGTGTAGAACATCACGCCGACACCGGCCAGGGACTTGCTCTGGAAGGTGCAGCCGGGCTGGTTGGGATTGACGATCACATCGGCTTCGGGGAGCTCGTCGCCGGGCAGGTGGTGGTCGGTGATCACCGTGGCCATGCCGTGCTCTCGCGCGGCGGCCACCCCCTCGACGCTGGCGATCCCGTTGTCCACCGTGATCAGCACCTCGGGCTCCAGCGGGGCGGCCAGTTCGACGATCGCCGGGGTCAGGCCGTAGCCGTATTCGAAGCGGTTCGGCACCAGGTAGCCGACTTCGGCACCGAAGGCCCGCAGGGCCCGGATACCCACCGCACAGGCCGTGGCGCCGTCACAGTCGTAGTCGGCCACGATGAGCATTCGCGCGTTGGCCTCGATGGCGTCGGCGAGGAGCTGGGCTGCTTCCTGGACGCCCTTCAGGCTCGCCGGCGGAAGCAGGGCCTTGAGGCCGTAGTCGAGTTCCTGGCGGTTTGAGATGCCACGGGACGCGTAGATGCGGGCCAGCAGCGGGTGCGTGCCGTCTTCCAGGAGCCGCATGACGGCAGGGCCGGGAACGGGGCGGGGCAGGATGCGGGTCATGGGGTGCTCGGAGAAGGAGAGGGGGCGGAAGCCAGCAGGGTATCGAGGGGGCGCGGCTTGCGCCAGAACTTCCACAGTCCGCTGGCGGCGATGTCGAGGTCCAGACTGTGCTGGTCGTCAGGCACGGCAATATGCAGGTGGGTGAGGCGACGGCTCTTCAGGTCGGCCAGCAGGGGGGCGAACCAGTTTCGGTCCAGTGCCTGCAGGGCTGATGCCCAGGCCTCCGGGTCCCGGTGCAGCAGAGGCTTCAGGAGACTGTCCACAACCGCCAGCGTGGCGCCGGATGGCGGCTGATAGCGCTCGGCCGGCGCGGGCTCGATGCCTGCCTGGCGGGCATGGCCGCAGGCCAGCGGCAGGTTGGCCTGGATGTGGGTGAAGGGGAGCACGACCTGGCTGGGGAGCGTGCCATTGCCCCACAGCCAGACGCCGTTGATGGTGCGCTGACCGTTGGCTTCGCGGGCTTGATTGACCGGGTGGTTGTAGAGCCAGACCTCCAGCTCGTTGGACAGCCTGGCCCAGCGGGCCACGTCTTCGCCGTCGGGCAGAAAGAGCTGGACCGGCCTGCCGTTGACGTCGGCCAGGGGGTGGAAGCGGGGGCGCGGCATGTCGGCAAGCTGGATGTACCAGCGGTCGGGGGCGGGCGCCTCGAAGCGGCCGATGTCGGCAAACAGTTCGTTGAGGCCGGCCATCAGGGTGTCGGCTTCGTTCCGCTGGATGGCCAGGCCGCTGGCATCGGCGAGCAGGAGGGTGTCCCGGGCGAAATGCAGGTGGGCGGGGTCGCAGCATAGCCAGTGGCCCCCTTTCGGCACGGGCAGGTCTTCCCCGAGCCGGCGCAGATGGGCCTGGGATGCGCTGTCAGGTACCTGGAACTGCGTGGCCAGCAATGTCTCCAGATTCGTCCGGGGCAGCCAGCGGGCCTTGCTGAAACCCAGCAGGGTGCTCAGGGAGGGCAAGGGCAGGCCGCGGGCGGGGTGAGGCCCCTGGCCGGTAGGCCAGCACAGGCCGGGAAGGATCAGCTCGAAGCGCATCAGGGGCGTGGTAGGGGTGATGGAGGGAACTATGGTGTGGCGGGGTCACGGGAGACTGCCGGACTCAGCCAGGCGTGGGCCACTGTAAACGGACTCTAGCCGGTCAGCGGACCGGCTAGAGTGTGAACCGAAGCGGCGGATTATTTCTTCTTTTTCTTGCTGGTCGGCTTGGCCGGGGTGTCGGACGATCCGGTGGAGCCCCCCTGGACGCCGAGCTGGCCGCCGGTTCCGAGGCCGCCCTTGACCTCCTGGGCCTTGTAGTTCTTCACGGCCTTGACCACGTTGTTGTAGGCGTCGGTGAAGGCCGCGACGATGACTTTGCCTTCCGCGGTGTTGGTGTAGCCGCCCAGACCGCCGCCCAGGCCACCACCGAACAGCGCGCCCATGCCACCGAAGTCCATGTTGCGGGCGCTGCCTTCGGCCGCGGCCAGCTGGACGCCGGAGCGGTTGTCGATCATGGTCAGCATGGTGCTGGCTTCCTTGACGTTGATGCTGCCGACCACCGCACCCAGGACGCCGCCGCCGATGCCGCCCAGACCACCGGTCATGCCGCCGGCATTGTTGTTGCTGAAGGTGATCGAGGGGCTGAGGGAGTAGTCGGCCGAGGCCATCTGACCCTTGCCAAAGTTGGAATTGTTGCGCAGCTCACCGGATTGCTGGAGGGCACGTTCCTGCATCATGTTGTTCATGGCGCGGCCACGCTCGACCACCACGAAACAGTTGGATTGCTGGATCAGCAGCTTCAGCACGGGCACGGTGGAGCCGAGCTTCATCTGGCCGGTCAGGACGCCGTACCAGGGCGCGCTGGTGTCTTCGACCACGGCAATCGTCCCCAGCGGGGCCTGACACTTCTCCAGCGTGGAGTTGGCGTTCTGCGAGTTGGCCCCCCCTGCCGAACCGGTTGCGGCCGTTTTGGCTTCCTGGGAGCCCACCTGCATGTTGGCACAGCCGCTGAGGGCGGCGAGGGTGGCAATGGCTGCGATCGTGCTGGCCTGACGTGCAATGCCGAAACGGCTGGTCATGTTTGAGTTCCCCTGAATGATATGGACGGATGTCCTGGCAAGTACCGGTCGTGGCCGGCTCGAAACCCCCGTATTTTAGCCGCCGGCGTGGCCCTTATCGAGTGGCTTTTCCCGATGTGGGAGTGATCCATTTCGCGGAGAAGCGTGTTGCGCACTGGCGTGCCTGGGTGGCGCCGAGGTTGCGGGTTTCACTGAGGCGGCATGTGGGGCTGTTGTCGCCGCCCAGAAACTCCTCCAGGGCCCGGTAGAGGCTGGCAGTGTCGGGGCCGCTCGATGCGCTTTCGCCGGAGGCGATGAAGCCTGCCCTTTGCATCGAGCGTGGGCCGTCGGTCAGCACGAGCAACACGCGCTGGGCGCCGGCTGGGAGCGCCGGGAGCGTCAGGTCGACGGCGCGGCCGGCGTCGAGGCGGGCCTCGCGGTCATGGCGGTTGGGGTGGAGCAAGGCAATGCCGTCCGGGGTGGCCGTCAGGGCGTAGAGGTAGGCCGGGACCGGTGCAGCGGCCCGGAAGCGCAGGACTCCATCGGGGGAGGCTTGCTGGTGGATGTCCGGCACCGATCGCTGGTCGCGTTGGGCATACAGGACGTCCAGCAGCCTGGCTGCCGAGTCCTGGCTGCCCGCCGGGGACTGAAGTGCGCGGGGGACGGGCACCAGGGCTGCGTTGCCGGCCAGGCGGAGCGTCGGGCCGGTGCTGCCGGGCGCGCCCTGCACGCAGCGCCGCAAGGCTTCGCCGTCTGCGAAGGCCTGCATGGGGCCCGGGGCATCGCCCTCCAGGCAGGTGAGCAGTGAGGGCGTGATGCGCTGGCCGTTCTCGGCAAGCGTCAGCACGTTGGCCGGCAGCGCGGGGCGGGTGCCTCCGCCCGGGTGGGGTGAGGGGCAACTGCTCCGGCCCGGTGAAGCGGCATCCATGACCAGGAAGAGCTTGTCGCTGCGTCGGGCCAGATTGCCGATGTGCTGGAGCAGCTCATCGGTGCGGAACAGCTGCCTGTCGGTGGTGAATACACCGTCCGGACAGGCACGTCGGGCCGCAGCCGGAGGCGCGTCGGGCGGGGCGGTCTGGGTGACATGGATGAGCATCCGGTCGCCGTCTCCCAGGCGCGCATCTGCATCGACAAAGGCGCGCCGCAGGGCGTCCAGCGACATGTCCGGCCTGGGGAGGTACCGGATGTTGCCGTCCGGGACGCCCATCAGGCTGGCCAGCCGGGCTGCCGCAGACGCAGTGTCTGCGTCACCCCCGAGGATCAGGGCATGGTTGCTGGCCCGCGGGCTTCCCCGTGACTGAAGGCTGCTGTTCCCGGTGGCTGGCGCGCTGTGCATTGCCGGTGGCAGGTCCGGCGTCGGGAGCTGGGCGTCGAGGTCGGTGTTCTGGCGCAGGATCCAGCCGCTGCGGTTGCCGGGAGCCATGACGCGCAGCCATTCCTGGCGGACTTCCAGCACTTCCACCGTGCTGCGGCGCTGCACCTCCATGATCCGGCCGGAGAAGCCTGAGGGGTGCTCGCGCAAGGTGTCCGGGCGGGTCAGGGTGGCCTGTCCGGCCAGGCAGGCGGCGGCCGGCAGGGCCAGGGCGAGGAGACGGACGGCAAGGGCGGCGAGCGTGGGCATGGCGGGTTCCGGTCTTCCGATGGCAGCCCGCGATTATCGACCGAGGCACGTCGTCTGGCGAGCATGGCGGGATACCCAGCCCCGGCCTTCTCCGGCACAATGCGCGCTCGCGCTGCCTGGCGGCGTTTCCGGTCTTGTCCCGAATGTCCTATGAGTTTCTGGTCGGCCTGCGCTACACCCGCTCGAAGCGGCGGGCGCAGGGACGCAATCGCTTCATTTCCTTCATCTCGCTGGTCTCCATGCTGGGCATCGCCCTCGGCGTGGCCGCCCTGATCGTCGTCCTGTCGGTGATGAACGGCTTCCAGCGGGAGCTGCGCACACGCATCCTGGGGGTGGCCTCCCATGTCCAGGTGAGCGGCTTCGATGGCGAGCTGGCCAACTGGCAACGGGTTGCCGATGATGCGGCCAAGCACCCGCGGGTCCGCTTTGCCGCCCCCTTCGTGCAGGCCCAGGGCATGCTGTCCTTCGATCAGACGGTACGCGGCACCCTGATCCGTGGTGTGTTGCCGGACGCCGAGGACAAGGTGGCGGACTTCGCCCAGCACATGCGCGCCGGCCGCCTGGACGCCCTGCGGCCCGGTGAGTTCGGCATCGTGCTGGGGGCCGATCTGGCGCGGGCCATGCGTGTCTCGATGAACGACAAGGTGACCCTGATCGCGCCCCAGGGCTTGGTCACGCCGGCGGCCATCCTGCCGCGGCTCAAGCAGTTCCGGGTGGTGGGTATCTTCGAGGTGGGGATGTACGAGTACGACTCCAGCCTGGCGCTGGTGCATCTGCAGGACGCCCAGACCCTCTACCGTATGGAAGACCGGGTGTCCGGCGTGCGGCTCAAGCTGGATGACCTGTTCGAGGCGCCCCGGGTGGCCCGCGAACTGATCAAGTACCTGGACGCGGACACTCTGGTGTCCGACTGGACGCGCAGCCACGCCAACTTCTTCCGGGCGGTGCAGATCGAGAAGAACGTGATGTTCATCATCCTGCTGCTGATCGTCGCGGTGGCGGCCTTCAACATCGTGTCCACGCTGGTGATGGCGGTGCAGGACAAGCAGGCGGACATCGCCATCCTGCGTACGCTGGGCGCCAGCCCGGGCTCCATCATGGGGATCTTCGTGATCCAGGGGGCCCTGATCGGCTTCATCGGCCTGGGCCTGGGGGTGCTGGGCGGGGTCAGCCTGGCCCTCAACATCGACGTGGTGGTGCCGGCCATCGAGCGGGCCTTCGGCATCCAGTTCCTGGCCAAGGACGTGTATTACATCTCCGACCTGCCGTCGGAGCTGCTGTGGTCGGACGTGTTCGCCATCACCGGGGTGTCCTTCGTGCTGACCCTGGTGGCGACCCTCTATCCGAGCTGGCGTGCGTCCCGCCTGAACCCGGCGGAGGCCCTGCGCTATGAGTGAGGCAAGCATGAACGAGCCGGTGATCGAATGCCGCGACCTGAGCAAGTCCTTCCGCGAGGGCGAAGACGCGCTGCAGGTCCTGCGCGGCGTCAGCCTGTCGGTGGGGCGCGGCGAACGCGTCGCCGTGGTGGGCTCGTCGGGGTCCGGCAAGAGCACGCTGCTGCACCTGCTGGGCGGGCTGGACGTGCCTTCCGGTGGCGAGGTGCGCCTGCTGGGCAAGGATTTCTCGAAGATCTCCGATCGGGAGCGGGGGCTGCTGCGCAACCAGTCCCTGGGCTTCGTGTATCAGTTCCATCACCTGCTGGCGGAGTTCTCGGCCCTGGAGAACGTGGCCATGCCCCTGTTCGTACGGCGCATGAAGAAGGACGAGGCGCTGGCGCGGGCGGCCGAGACGCTCAAGGCGGTGGGCCTGGGGCATCGCCTTGAACATACGCCGGGCGAGCTGTCGGGCGGGGAGCGCCAGCGGGCGGCGATCGCCCGGGCCCTGGTGACGCAGCCGGCCTGCGTGCTGGCTGATGAGCCGACGGGCAACCTGGACCGGCAGACCGCGGAGCGGGTATTCGAGCTGATGCTTGAGCTGGCGCAGGCCCATGGCACCAGCTTCATCATCGTGACCCATGACCCCGGGCTGGCGGCGCGTGCCTCGCGCGTCCTGCACCTGAGGGATGGAGCATTTGGCGCCGAGGTGGGTTGAAGCCCATTCTGGGCGTCGAGCGTGTCAAGTTTCCGCAAAATCGGGCCGATAGTCCGGCGCATGGCTGTAGTCGTACAGCGCCACAACGATTGGAACGATCATGAACGCAATCTTCGCCCCGGCCGTTGCTCTGCTCAACCGCTTGCGCTACCCGGCCAAGTTCACTTTGCTGGGGCTGATTGCGCTGATCGCAATCGGCTTCCTGCTCGCCCAGCTGACCTTATCCTTGCGGGCGCGCATCGACTTCACCGAGAAAGAGCGGGAGGCCATGAATCGGGTCCCGCTCGTGCTGAAGGTGATCGAACTCACTCAGCAACACCGCGGCCTGTCGTCGGGCGTCCTGAACGGGAACGAGGAGTTGCGCCCGCGCCTGCTCAAGAAGACCGACGAGCTGGTGGCCGCCATGGTGGCCGCCGAGAATGGCCTCGATGCGCAGCACACGCCCCTCGCCACCCGTCGCTGGAGTGAGGTCCGGAGTGGCTGGGAGACGCTGCGCAGCGGTGGCTTGCAGATGGCCCCGCGGGATAACCTGGTGGCGCATACGGCTTTGATCCGCAAGGTTATTCTGGTCTTGCACGATCTGGGGGATGACGGAAACCTGACCCTGGACCCTTCCGCTGACACCTATTATCTGATCGACAACACCCTGCGCCGGGTTCCCGATGTGTCCGAGCGCCTGGGGCGCCTGCGTGCCATGGGCACCGGCGCCCTCGCGGCGCGTGCCGTCGATGACCAGCGGCGGTTCGACCTCAGCTCCCAGCTGGGTGAGCTCAACATGGCGGTCACCGACCTGAACGAGAACTTCGAGCGGGCGGCCATGGCCAACCCCCTGATCCGTCCCACCTTCGAGGCCCTGGGCAAGGACTTCAACGAGGCCACCGGCAAGGTGGTCGGGCACCTCAAGGATCATGTGCTGAAGGGCGACTTCGAGATGCCTGCGCCCGCCTATTTCGACATGGTCACCAAGGTGATCGACCTGGTCTTCGAGAAAACCTACCAGTCCCTGATCCCCGAGGCGAGTGCCCTCCTGGATCAGCGCCTGACCGGCCTCAAGCGTGACTTCATGATCGCCGCGGTATTGTCGGGTGTCTCCCTGCTGGTCCTGCTTTACCTGTCGATGGCCTTCTGCGTGGCGGTCATGCAGTCCGTTCAGGAGCTGCGGGTCGGTGCCCGTGCCCTGGCCGATGGTGATTTGCGCTCGCGCATAGCCTTCTCGGCCCATGACGAGCTCAAGCTGGTGGCCGATCAGTTCAACGAGATGGCGCATTCCTTCTGCGACGTGATCACCAAGGTGCAGTCGGGTGCCGACGACGTGGCCGCGTCCGCCGTGTCGCTGGCCAACTCGGCTTCGATGGTGTCTCAGGGGTCCGACCAGCAGAGTGAGGCCGCTTCCACCATGGCCGCGGCGGTTGAGGAGATGACGGTCGGCATCGAGGAGATTGCGTCCAGCGCCTCGTCGGCCGAGGGCATCTCGTCGGAGTCGGGCCGGCTCTCCAGCGAAGGGGGGGCGGTGGTCGCGCGCACTGTCAGCGAGATGGAGCGCATCGCGGAAACCGTCAGGCAGTCGGCCTCGGTGATCCAGGACCTGGGGGATCAGTCGGTGAAGATCTCCACCATCGTGAACTCGATCAAGGAAATCGCCGACCAGACCAATCTGCTGGCCCTCAACGCCGCCATCGAGGCGGCGCGTGCGGGCGAGACCGGCCGCGGCTTCGCGGTGGTGGCCGACGAGGTGCGCAAACTGGCGGAGCGCACGGCCAAGGCCACCGACGAGATCACCGGCATGGTGTCCGCCATCCAGAACGGTACCAGCCGCGCCGTGGATACCATGCAGGGTGGGGTGGTGCGGGTGCAGGAGGGCGTGGTGCTGGCCGGTCAGGCGGGCGCCTCGATGGATCAGATCCGGGCTGGCGCGACCCAGGTCGTGAGCGCCGTGACCGATATCTCGATGGCCTTGCGGGAGCAGGGGGCGGCCAGTACCGACATCGCCCGCAACGTGGAACGCATCGCGGCCATGGCCGAGCAGAACTCCGGCGCAGTCCGCGAGACGGCCGACACGGCCCGGCACCTTGAAGGGCTGGCCCAGCAGCTGCGCGCCGAGGTGGCACACTTCAGGATCTGAGCGGGCTCAGGCGTGTTGCGGCGCAAAAAGGGGGCGGAAGCCCCCTTTTTGCGTTCCGGACCCGCTCCGGCTCGGGGGGCGCCCGACCAGGCTTAGGGGCTGGCTTAGGGGCAGGCTTAGGGGCAGGCTTAGGGGCAGGCTTAGGGGCAGGCCCGCCGGGTCCGGCGCTGGTGCCATTGTCTGATGAGGTAGTAGCGCCAGGCCAGGCGGGTCAGCAGGTAGCCGGCGGGGGCCAGCATGCCGGCCAGGGCGATCAGCCCGAGGAGCAGGGGGCGTCCCAGGTCGGATGTCCAGGCCAGCAGGGCTTCGAGCCAGGCCGTCAGGCCGGCGCCGCTCATCTCCGGAGGGGCTGTGAATTGTCCGGCACCGGGCCCGAGGATCCATTCACCGATGGTGAACGCCAGCAGGTAGATGGGGACGATGGTGAAGGGGTTGGTGTACAGGGTGGTGAGCAGGGCCAGGGGCAGGTTGACCCGCAAGGCCAGGCAGCAGACCGCTGCCGCAGGCATCTGGAAAGGGCCGGGGATCAGCCCGCAGAACAGGCCGGTGGCGATGGCGCCCGCCGCCGAGTGACGGTTGAGGTGCCACAGCCGGGGGTGGAACAGGGTCGAGCCGAAGGGGGCAAGCCAGCGATTGGCAGCCAGGGATTCGTGGTCGGGCAGGTAACGCTTCAGCAGTCTTCGCATGGTCTCGGTGCCAGGGCGGCGGCCTTGAGGGGCTCTTTTCGATTCTAACCGAGCCTGCCGGACTTGGCGGCCGGGGCGACGCCGGTTAGATTCCGCCTTATGCGGATTATGACAATCGTGTTTTGCGGCGGTGTGCTGGGGCTCCAGTTCGTCCCGACCATGCCGTCGCGCGCCACCCTTGTTGCGGCGGGCCTGGGCGCGGCGTCCGCCGCGCTGGCCGCCTGGTGGCTGCGCAGGAGGTGGCCGGGAGCTGGGTACGGCCTGTTGCTGGTCGTGGCCTTGCTGGCGGGTTTTCTCCATGCGGGCTGGCGGGCCGGGGTCCGGCTGTCCGAGGCCCTGCCGCTGGCGATCGAGGGGCAGGACGTGGTGGTGACAGGGGTGGTGGCATCCCTGCCTCAGGCGTTCGAGCGGGGGCAGCGCTTCGTGTTCGAACTGGATGAGCCTACCCGATCTCTGCCGGGGCGGATTTCGCTGGCCTGGTATGCCGTGCCGGGCGAGGCGGTCGGGCCGGGCCCCGCCTTCCGCGTCGGCCAGCGCTGGCGGCTCACGGTGCGCCTCAAGCGGCCCCACGGTAACGTGAATCCTCATGGTTTCGATTACGAAGGCTGGCTGCTGCAGCAGGATATCCGTGCCACCGGCTACGTGCGCCCTGACGGGGCGCGGGTGCTGCTGGACCCGGCCGTGCCGGGGTTGGGCCTCGCCGTCGAGCGCCTGCGCGAAAGGGTGCGCGACCGCTTCCGCCAGGCCTTGCCGGAGGGAACCTACACCGGCGTGCTGATCGCCCTGGCGATCGGCGACCAGCGCGCCATTCCGGCGGAACAATGGCGGGTTTTCGCGCGGACGGGGATCTCGCATCTGGTGGCGATCAGCGGTATGCACGTCACCATGATCGCCGCCCTGGCGGCCCTGCTGGTGGGCGGCGGATGGCGGCGCTGTCCCCGCCTGGCGCTGCGCTGGCCGGCGCAGCAGGCCGGGGTGATGGCCGGCTTTCTGGTGGCCTGGGGCTACTGCCTGCTGGCGGGGTGGGGCGTGCCGGCGCAGCGAACCCTCTACATGCTCGGTTGCGTCAGCCTGGCGCTGGTCCTGCGGCGGGATGTGGCACCCAGCCGGGTATTGGCTGCGGCGCTGGGCGTGGTGGTGGTGATCGACCCCTGGTCGGTGCTGGCCGCCGGATTCTGGTTATCCTTCGGCGCGGTGGCGGTTCTCCTGCTGGTGAGCGCCGGGCGCCTGGGGCCCGGAGGATGGCTGATCACCGCGCTGCGGACCCAGTGGGCCGTCACCCTGGGGCTGGTGCCGGCGCTGCTGGTCCTGTTCCAGCAGTTCTCCCTGGTGTCGCCTTTCGCCAATGCCATTGCGATCCCACTGGTCAGCTTCGTGGTGACGCCGCTGGCGCTGTTGTTCGCGCTGTTGCCGCTGCAGATGGTCGCCGATCTCGCCCATGGCGCGATGGTCCTGACCATGCTGCCGGTCGCCTGGTTGGGCGAGCTGCCGGGGGCAGCCTGGCAGCAGGCCGCGCCGCCGCCGGTGCTGGCTGTACTGGCCGGCGCGGGCTGCCTGTGGGCCCTGCTGCCGCGGGGTACGCCG
>CALBTT010000156.1 GCA_937967645.1 uncultured Zoogloea sp. | reverse complement strand
TGAAGAAGCGCCCTGCCTCCGCGTCGGCGTGGTGGTTGGCCTCGGTGATCCAGCCCTGATGGCTGGCCAGGAAGCCACTCACCGCGGCAACGATGCCGACCCGGTCCGGACAGGACAGTGAGAGGGTGTAACGACGGCTCGATGACATGTTCTCAACTCCGCTGGAAGTTCATATAACGAATCATTTTTTCGTATAGTGCATTTTGAATTTCCCCATGTCAACTATTTTTTCCTTAAGTGAAACACGCGGTGATGTGCAATAATTCCTCTGGAATTGATTGAGGAAGGACGACCGATGAGCGAGCAAGAAGGCAGCGGCAGCCTGGAGCGGTATCTGGGCAACACGATCCGCGACCTGCGCCAGAAGCACGGCCTGACCATCGCCGACGTGGCGAACCTGGCCGGAATCAGCCGGGGCATGCTGTCCAAGATCGAAAATGCGCAGACCGCCACCAGCCTCGACACCCTGTCGCGCCTGGCGGCGGCCCTGGGTGTCTCCATCGCCACCCTGTTCCGGGGCTACGACGTGCGGGACGGCAGCGCCCAGCTGGTGAAGCACGGTGAGGGCATGGAGGTGGTGCGGCGGGGCACCAAGAAGGGCCACACCTACCACCTGCTGGCCTATGACCAGGGGCCGACCAAGGTCTTCGAACCCTTCCTGATCACCATCGATCACGAGTCCGAGACCTTCCCGATCTTCGAGCACCCGGGCACCGAGTTCATCTACATGCTGGAAGGCGAGATCGAGTACCGGCATGGGCAGAACACCTATGTGCTGACCCCGGGGGATGCGCTGACCTTCCGTGCCGACATTCCCCACGGCCCCGAGAAGCTGACGAAGTGCCCGATCCGCTTTCTCAGCGTGCTGATGTACCCCAGCGGCGGCGAGGCCGGCTGAGGCCGACCCAGCCGGGCCCCAGGCCCGGACTCAGGCGCGGGCAAGCCCCTCGCCGGTGCGGGCGCAGTCCGCGGCCAGCGCCTCTTCGCCACGCAAGCCACCCGGCTCGCTGCGGTAGCTACCGCTACCCTTGATCACCTCGAACTGCCAGTTGCGCTCGATGCTCTCCCGCTCGCGGCTGGGGGTGAAAGTCGCAATGAAGCGGTTGACCGCCTGCAGGAGCGCCAGCGACGAGGGGTCGTCGGCCACCCCCACGGCGTAGAACCAGGGCTGTGCCGAAAGCGGCTGCGGCAGGATCTCGATGCGCCCCCGCCAGGGGCTGTCCTTGCCATAGCAGGCCCAGGCGAAGATCGGGTGATCCACCGCAAAGGCATCCACCGTGCCGTCGGCCAGCGCGTCGTGGATCACGCCCTGGTCCGAGTAACCGATCAGATTGGCCAGACGCACCGTGCCCGGGCCACCCCGGCTATGCTTGCTCCAGCGCAGCCCGGCGGCCTCCAGGGCGGCAAAGGCCGCCGGATCATTGATGCAGCCCAGCACCTTGCCTTCAAGGCTGGCCAGACCGCTGATGCGTTCGTCGCCCTGGCGCCGGGCCAGGACGTAGTTGAGATAGGTGTAGCTCTCCGAAAAGGCCACGCCCTTGTAGGCCGCGTTGGGCGGCAGGGCGCTCCATACCAGGTCGGCCTCGGCCTCACCGGGACGCCGGCCGGCCTGCAGCAGCTCGGTACATTGATCCCAGGGATGCTCGATGAACTCCACCTTGACCCCGATGGACTTGGCGAAGGCCCGGGCGTAATCCACATCGAGCCCGCGCAGGGGCTCCCCCGCCTTCATGCGGAAGGACAGGCCCTTGAAGGCCGGCTCGATGGCCACCCTCAGGGTGCCGCGGGCGCGGATCGCCGCCAGGCGATCGAAGCCGCGCTCGGCCTGCACCCCTTCCCGCTCCAGCAGCGGCGCCAGCGCCGGCAGGATGCCGTCGCGCGGCAGCCGGTCCAGGCGGCCCAGGTCGCGGGCGAGACGCTCGGCCCATTCAAGCTTGAGACGCTGTCGATCGAAGGTGCTCTGGTTGAGGGCATGCATGGCCGCGATCACCCGGCCATGCTCCTCCAGTGCGGCCAGCGAGCCGCGCAGGCCGTCGAAGGTTTCGCCGATGCGCGCGAAGGCCTCCCCGGTCTCCCGGTTGGCCGCCGCCACGCTGGCGGAACTGGTGCTGCGGAATCCTTCCAGACGCGTCTGGAAATCACTGAAATCGAGCAGCCTCGAGGCGCTCTTGGCATTCGCCACGGTATCGCCGGCCAGGGCCCGGATGCTGTCGGCCACCACCGCGAAGGCCCGCCCCTGCTCCCCTGCACTGGCCGCCTGGATGGCGGCATTGAGGGCCAGCAGGTCGAGATCGCGGCCGATCTTCTCGAGCACACGCACCACCTGCCCGATGCGTCCGACCTTGTCGGCCAGGGTGGCCTCGAGCTCGGCCAGCCCGGCGCTGACGCCCTGCCCGGTTTCAGACAGGGTGGCCACGGCCCGGTCGCGCAGGAGCAGGGCCTGCTCGCTGCCCTGATTCATGGCGGTCTGGCTGCGCGCCGTCTCGCCGGTCATGGCCTGGATGCGGGCAGCCACCTCGCCCTGATGGGCCGCGTGGGCCGACTCGGCATTCAGGCCATGGCGGACCAGGTGGCCAATGCGGCGCCCCCAGGCCGCCAGGGCATGCCCCGGCGAGGGGCTGTCCGGCCCGGCCGGCACGGCGCCGGCCTGGTTGTCACCGACCGCGTCGTCGGCGGCCACGAAGTCACCCCCGCGGGGGCCCAGGATTCCTTTCATCCAGAGCATCATGGCCGCCGCTCCGCTCAATGGTGGTAAGCCGATTCGCCGTGGGCGGCGAGGTCGAGACCCTCGCGCTCGTCTTCCTCATTGACGCGCAGGCCGATGGTGAGGTCGATCAGCTTGAAGGCGATGTAGGACACCACCCCCGACCACACCACGGCGGTGCCGACACCCCAGGCCTGGGCCACCATCTGGGCGCTCATGTCGAAGGCACCCGGTGCGTTGGCAACGTAGTCCCAGATGCCGGCGCCACCCAGTTCGGGGGCGGCGAAGACGCCGGTGAGCAGCGCACCCAGGATGCCGCCGACGCCATGCACGCCGAACACGTCGAGGCTGTCATCCACCCCCAGCATGCGCTTCAGGCCATTGACGCCCCAGTAGCAGACGATGCCGCCCAGCAGACCCATGATGATGGCGCCCATCGGCCCCACCAGGCCGCAGGCCGGGGTAATCACCACCAGGCCGGCGATGGCGCCGGACACCGCGCCCAGCATCGAGGGCTTGCCCTTGAACAGCGCTTCCACGATGGTCCAGGAAACGGTTGCGGCGCAGGTGGCCACCAGGGTGTTGAAGAAGGCCAGACCCGCGGTGGAGCCGGCTTCGAGGGCGGAGCCCACGTTGAAGCCGAACCAGCCGACGAACAGCAGCGAGGCGCCGACCAGGGTCATCACCAGGCTGTGGGGGGCCATCGATTCACGACGGTAGCCGATGCGCGGGCCGACCATGTAGGCCCCCACCAGGGCGGCGATACCCGCATTGATGTGCACCACGGTGCCACCGGCGAAGTCGAGGGCGCCCTTGTTGAACAGGAAGCCGGCGAATTCACCCGCCTTGGCAGCCGCCTCGGCAGAGGTGAAGGCATCCGGGCCCGCCCAGTACCACACCATGTGGGCCATCGGGATGTAGGAGAAGGTGAACCACAGCACCATGAAGATCAGCACCGCCGAGAACTTGATGCGCTCCGCGAAGCCACCGATGATCAGCGCCGGCGTGATGGCGGCGAAGGTCAGCTCGAAGGACGCGAAGAGGTACTCGGGCAGCACGACCCCCTTGGTGAAGGTGGCCACCACGGTCTCGGGCGTCACACCCTTCATGAACAGCTTGTCGAAGCCGCCGATGAAGGCGTTGCCATCGGTGAAGGCCAGGCTGTAGCCATACACCGCCCACAGCACACCGAGCAGACAGAAGATCACCAGGGTCTGCATCAGCACCGACAGCATGTTCTTGGAGCGGACCATGCCGCCGTAGAACAGGCCGAGGCCGGGCGTCGCCATCATCACCACCAGCAGGGTCGCGGTGATCAGCCAGGCCGTGTCGCCCTTGTTGGGCACGGGGGCGGCAGCGGGGGCCGCCGCCGGGGCAGCCGCGCTGGCCGCATCGGCACCCGCCGAGACGGCAGCTGCGGCGGCGGGCGCATCCTCGGCCCAGGCCGGCGCGGTCATGAACAGGGCAAACAGCAGACTTGCGAAAAACATCAGGCGTTTCATGGGATTCTCCTCAGAGGGCTTCGCTGCCGGACTCGCCGGTGCGGATACGGATGGCGCGTTCCAGGTCGAAGACGAAGATCTTCCCGTCGCCGATCTTGCCGGTCCCGGCGGCCTGCTCGATGGCGGCGATCGCCGCATCCAGCGCCTCGTCCGGCACCGCCGCTTCCACCTTCACCTTGGGCAGGAAATCGACCACGTACTCGGCTCCCCGGTACAACTCGGTATGCCCCTTCTGGCGGCCGAACCCCTTCACGTCGGTCACCGTCAGCCCGGGCACGCCCGCCGCGTTGAGGGCCATGCGGACCTCATCGAGCTTGAAGGGCTTGATGATTGCGCTGATCCATTTCATGGCCGGCTCCCGTGTGACTGGCAGGCCTGCGTCCTTTGCGGAAACTTCATGGCTCTACTCCCTATTTGCACAGAATGAAAAAAAGTTTCCCTTCAATGAGCACAAGCTGTGCCAGGAACGGCAGCCCCTTAAGAATCAATCACTTGGAAAATCATTCCGGGAAGGCATGCACAAAAACCCGGCACGCGCCCGGTGCGCCGCACCAAACGGGCACATCGCACGATGGGCTGGACCTACAGCGTTGATCTAAATGGAATTTCGTAGAATGAGGGGAGGCCTGAGCGGTGCCCGAGCCCCCCGGAGCGGCTTCTGATGATGAAAAATTTCAATCGCGAGGTGTACAAATTCCAACTTTCGGGTATAGTGCCGGCCTTCGACAGACGCAGCGCAAGCAGTCAAAACGCTGGTCAAAATCGATACAAAACGCGATACAAAGCGGCAGTAGCTCAGTTGGTAGAGCGCAACCTTGCCAAGGTTGAGGTCGAGAGTTCGAGACTCTTCTGCCGCTCCAGTTTCCCGTCCCCCGGTTGCCATCCGGTGCGGACACTACGGGATAACGCTCATGTAGCTCAGTGGCAGAGCACTCCCTTGGTAAGGGAGAGGTCGGCAGTTCAATCCTGCCCATGAGCACCACCCGATAGGCAAAAAGGCCGGTTCCCCTGGGAACCGGCCTTTTTGTTTCGCCCGTACAAACCCGCAGCTAGAAGTAATACCTCGCCAGCACCTGCCAGCCGCGGGCTTCCGGTACGGCGCCATACACGCTGCCCGCCTCGCCCTCATGGAGCACCCACTGCAGGGCGTACTCCATGCTGTCCACGTGGTAGCGCGCCTCGGCCCACAGGCGGCGGCTGCGGTCCACCAGGTCGAGGTTGTGCATCAACCCCAGGTCCAGGCGGGGCATCAGGGCGTCCTGCCACAGGGCCTGGGTGAACAGGGCACGGCGGGTCGGCATCTCCTGGCTGACCCGGACGGCCTGCCGGTACTGGCCGTAAAGGGCGACCGGCCCCTGGCGCAGGGCGCTCCATCCACCTCCATCAAGACCCGCCCCGTTATGCTGGAACTCGAGCGTCAGCGAGAGCTTGTCGGACGTGGTGTAGCCCAGGCCGGCCGCGACGCGGTTGCGCCAGGTGCTGCAGTCGCAGGGCGGCATGACCGCCTCCAGCGCGTCGGCCAGCTGGGTCGGGCTGCGCCCGCCCGACCACTCCAGATAGGCCACGGTGGCGTCGTTGAGCAGGCCGGTCAGGTTGAAGCCGAAGCGGGTCGCCCGGGCCTCCTCCTGCTGCACCAGGAACTGCGGCGTCAGCCCGCCGATACGCTGACTGAGGGCCAGCAGGGCGCGGTGCCGGGCATTGGTCGCGCCGACGTCGAGGGCGAGCCCCTCCGGGTTGGGCCGGCTCGCCAGGCCGGGCGCGTAGAGGGCGGTCAGCGAGCCACCGTCCCACAAGCGCTGTGCCCGCAGCATGATGCTCCCCTGTCGGTTTTCGCGCAGGCTGGCCGGATTGATCGAGATCGGCGCCCTTACCGCCCCTTCACGGAAGTAATCGGTCGGGTTGTAGCCCGTCGCCACGCCGTTGCGCACATTGATCCGCCCCAGGTCGGCCATGGCGTCCGCCGCCAGCTGCCCGCTGACATAGGCCTCCTTGAGGGTGTTGACGGCGTGCTCCCTGCCCCCGGGGGCGGGCTGGCCGAGGTCCAGGCGGTCGGCCAGGGAGACGCGCAGGCCGGGCGCCAGCGCATGCTCGTAGCGCAGGTCCAGGGACAGGCGCCGGCTGTCCTGCATCGCCGCCTGCCCCCGCACGGCCGAAGCCCCCAGGCCGGCCTCGATGAAACGCCGCCAGTCGCTGGCCTGCGCCACCTCGTCGGGCTGCAGGTCGGCCAGGCTCAGCGCGGCATCATCGGCATCCGTCGCGGCCCCCGCCCGGGCCGGGCCGGCCACGCAGGCCACCGCAAGGACGGCGGCAGCAACACGCCGCCAGGCGCCGGAGCGGCTCATTCGGGCTTGAAGCGCGGCAGGTAATCGCGCTGCAGCCAAGCCTCCGGCACTTCGCGGCGGGTCCAGTCGGAGTAGCGCATGACGGTGACCCAGTCGCTCTCCAGGCCGTCGATGATGACCATCTCGGTCGGCCGCTGCACGCCGAAGATGGGCTGGTAGCGGCGGTAGTAAGCGGTCTTCAGCAGCTTGCCGCTCTCCGAGTAGAAGCGGGCCTTGACCGGACGGGCGTTGGCCACATCCACCCACATGTCGATGCGATGGTAGGTGGCGTCCGGGTTGGCCGCGGACAGGCTGAGCCGGTGGCAGCGCCGGGTCTGCCGGTCGCCGTCCTGGGTGTCCTCCTCCACCGCTGCCACGGCCTGGTAGTCCCGCGCGAAATTGACCGTCACCACGTCACCGTTGGAGGCCTGCCCGAGCAGACGCTGCTGGGGTGACAGGCGGATGCTGGCCTTGCTGGACGGGTCGTAAAACCACAAGTCCTTGCCGTTGAAGAGGATCAGCTTGTTGGCATCCCGGGCCGGCGCGGTGTAGCGCACCAGGCTGCGGAACTGCCCTCCTGCCGGATCGGCCTTGGAGTAGATGGCCAGCGTGCTGCTCTCGGTCTGCCGGCCCTGGCGATACTCGACCAGGGTGTTGGTGAGCCCGAAGGGAAAGTCCGGGTTGCGCACGGCATCGCTGGCCACCAGGATGTCCTGCGGGCTGGGCGCTGCCAGGCCGGGCAGCGCCAGCAGGGCCAGGGCCAGGGCCAGCACGAGCAGGCGGGTCAGCGGGCGTAAGGGCATCATCATCTTCATGGTCAGGCGTGGCGCAGGGCATCGACGATCATCGACCTCGCCGCACGGCGGGCGGGCCACCAGGCAGACAGCAGGGTCACCCCGATGATGCCGGTGACACTGCCGGCGAGCAACGGAAGGTCTTCCCCCACCCGCACCAGGATCAGGTAGGCGTAGGCATAGCCCGGAGGGGTCCACGACCAGCCGCTGTGGTTGATTGCGTAGGCCACGGCCAGCGCGCTCAGCACCCCGATGGCGGCGCCGATCAGCCCGAGCTGCAGCGCCTCGCACAGGAACAGCCGGCGGATGCCCGAGCGGCGCAGCCCCATCGCCCGCAGGGTGCCGATCTCGGCGGTGCGCTCGACTACCGCGGTGCTCATGGTGTTGCCGATGGTGAACAGCACGATCACCCCGATCAGCAAGGCGATGAAGCCGAACATGGAGTCCATGAACTCATTGGTCTGCCGGTAGGTGGGGTTGAGGGTCTCGAAGTCCAGCACCTCCAGCCCCGTCTGCCCGGACTCGGCCAACAGCGCCAGCAGGCGCTGGCGCGCGGCGGGGATCTGCGCGGTGTGCTGCAGCTGGATCAGGATGGCCGTCACCTGTGGCGTGGCCGCGCCGTAGATGAGGCGCTGGGCCTGGGCCAGGTGCATGGCCATGTACACATCATCGAGGGCCTTGATGCCCATGTTGCTGGCCTTGATCACATTGAGGCTGGCCACATTGGGAGCCCCCCTGGCGGTGGCCGCCAGCATCTCGATGCGGTTCTCGGCGGAGGGTGCCCGTGCGCTCCCCTCCAGGGACGACAAGGCTGCGATGTCATCCGGCACCCCCGCCCCTTCAGCCGCCTTCGGCGCCCCGCCGGACACGCAGTCGGAAGTGTCGAGCAGCGCGCACAGCTTCAGCTTGCGCGCCACCCCCATACCGACCAGCACCGCGTCGCCGGGCGCCCCTACCAGCGGCAGGGGCTGGGCATAGCTGATCACCCCGTACTCGTTCCACTCGAGCATCCGGTTGCGGTCCTCCGGGATCAGGCCGGTGGCCATCACCGAGCGTGACACCCCCGCCGAGAAGTTGCCGGCGATCCCCCCCAGCTGCAGGGTCGGGGTGGCCATCACCAGCATCGGGGCCAGCACCGGGTCCTGCCGGATGTGGGCCAGCAGGGCCTCGTAGCCGGCGATCCCGTAGGCGGTGGGGTTGTCCCCGCCGTCCAGGTAGTAGCCCTTGCGCTGGACCTGCAGATGGCCGGTCTGCTGCACGAAGCCGGTCTGGGTGCCGTAGGCGATGTTCGAGCGGTAGCCGCCGAAGATCAGGATGGCGACCAGGCCGATGACCATCGCCAGCAGGGTGGTGAGGGAACGGCGGCGGTTGCGCAGCAGGTTGCGCCAGGCCAGCGACCAGGTGTTCATGAGCGGCCTCCTTGCACGTCTGTTTGCCCATTGCGTTGCCGCTCCAGGCCGACGATGCGCCCGTCGCGGATGAAGACCACGTCGTCGGCCTCGGCATGTACCTGCGGGTCATGGGACGAGAACACGAAGGAGACGTCCTGTTCGCGCTGCATGCGGCGCATCAGCGCGATGATCTCCGCACCGGTCTGGCTGTCCAGATTGGCGGTCGGCTCATCGGCCAGCACCAACCCCGGCGCGGTGGCCAGGGCGCGGGCGATCGCCACCCGCTGGCGCTGGCCGCCCGACAGCTGGGCCGGCAGGTTGTTGCGACGGCTCTCCAGCCCGACCGCCTCGAGCAAGGCCTCCACGCGCTGCCGCCGTTCGGCAGCGCCGACCTTGGCGAGGCGCAGGGGATACTCGATGTTCTCGTAGGCGGTGAGCACCGGAATCAGGTTGAAGCTCTGGAAGATGAAGCCGATGTGGTGGGCCCGAAAATCCGACAGTGCGTCGTCGGGCATGGCCTGCACCGTCTGGCCGGCCACCCGGATCTCGCCCTGGTCGGGCGTGTCGATGCAGCCGATGAGATTGAGCAGGGTTGTCTTGCCGCTGCCCGACGGCCCCGAGATGACGGTGAAGACACCCCGCCGGATGTCGAGGGTGATATCGCTGAGGGCCGGCACCTCGACCGCCCCCAGGCGGTAGACCTTCCCCACGTTGTACAAGCTGACCGGATGCATCGCATTCCCCGAAAACTGAAGCCCGACCGCCCGGAAGGAACGGCCGGAGCGGATCCTATCCGCCCGCGGGGAGGGGGTATTGAACGATTACGACACGGCAGGGGCATGCCGGAACGGTAGGCTTTTCTTATACTTGGGCATGCTCAAGATCGACCCGCCCCCTCCTCCGCCGGGCGCCGCACCGATGTCGGCCGCCACCGCCCAGCTGTGGCTACCCCGCCCTGCCCTGTCGTCCTGCGTGCGCGCGGTGATGAGCCGGGACACCCGCAGCGTGCCGCTGCGCGAGGACGAGCGCTACAACCACTTCCCGGCCACACCGGCCTGCTCCCTGGTCTGGTACTTCACCGGCGAGGCCGAGGTGCTGCGGGCCCACCAGCCCGCCCGTGCGGACAGCCCCGGTGTCCCCCTGCCCGACCGGATCACCTTCTGCGGCCCCTTCACCCGCCCGGTGATCAGCCGCAATCCGGGCCCCATCCACGCCATGATCCTGATGCTGATGCCCGACGCCCTGGCGCTGATGACGGGCATAGACCCCGGCGCCTTCATCAACCGGGTGGTCCCCGCCAGCGAGGTCATGGATCCTGCCTGGATGACCATGTGCCAGGAAGTGGACTGCGCCACCGACGATGATGCGCGAGTACGGATCATGGACGCCTTCCTGACGCCTCGCTGGCAGCAGTCCCGCCCGGACGCCGACTCGCCCACCCGCTTCTTCCTGGACTGGTCCCACAACCTGGCGCTGCGGGCCGGCACCTCCGGCCTCGGGCGCAGCCTGCGCCAGGTCGAGCGCCGTATCAAGCAATGGACCGGTCAGCCCCTGCGCGAGCTGCGCGGGCTGGGACGCTCCGAACAGGCCTTCTTCGACGCAGTGGTGGCCGGACGCTCGGGAAATGTGAACTGGAGCGACGTGGCCAGCAACACCGGCTTCGCCGACCAGTCTCACCTGTGCCGGCAGACCCGGCGCCTCACCGGCTTCCCCCCCCAGGAACTGCGCCGCCGGATCTTCGCCGACGAGAGCTTCTGGGCTTACCGCCTGTGGGGCTTCAGCGAGAGCGAGCTGCCGGACTGAAGCGGGCGGCCAGGCCGCAAAAAGGGCGGCCGAAGCCGCCCTTGCCGGGATGCAGGATGGGGGATGCCCTCCCCCGCCTTGCTCAGGCCCTGCTCTGGATTTCCTCGATGTAGCCCTGCATGCCGGTGCGGATGTTGGCGGCGTTGCCTTCGTCCGTATCGATATGCATGGCCAGCCGGTAGGCCGGATTCACCCGCACCACCACGTCACCGAAGATCAGCTCGCGCTCGCCTTCGATGCGTACCCGCACCACGTACTTGTCCCGCACCCGGAAGCGTCGCGCGTCCTCGGGGGTCATGTGGATGTGGCGCTGGGCGCAGATCACACCGCGCTCGATGGTCGTGCTGCCGGCGGGACCTTCGAGGGTGATCCCCGGGGTGTTGGTCAGGTCGCCGGATTCGCGGATGGGGGGCTGGATGCCGACCTTGAACTGCTCGGTCATGGCGATCTCCACCTGGGTCTCCTTGCGGGTCGGGCCCAGCACCCGGACGTTGGCGATGCGCCCCTTGGGGCCGACCAGATGAACCTTCTCGGCACAGGCGAACTGGCCCGGCTGGGACAGTTCGTGCTCGGGGGTGAGCTGGTGCCCTTCGCCGAAGAGCTTGTCCACGTCGGCCTGGCAGAGGTGCACGTGGTGGGCCGAGATCTCGATGGGGATGGCCGGCGCTTCCTCGGCACGGGCCTCCAGCAGCAACTGGTTGCGCTCAATGGCACGCACGGTCTCCCAGGCCACCAGGCGTTCATCATCGTTGTTGATGACCAGGATGGTGACCGGCGAGTCGTCCGCCGAGATGACGGCATGGGCGCCGAAGTTGCCCAGGTTGCGGTTCTTTTCCTCGTCCAGCTTGATGCCCATGTAGCCGAGGCCCTGGCAGGCCAGGCTGCGCACGGTGGCGCTGGATTCGCCCACTTCGCCGGTGAAGGCCAGCACGTCGATGCCGCCCATGGCCGCCACATAGGCGCCGATGTTCTTGCGCACCTGGTAGCAGAAGGCCTTGTGGGCCAGCAGGGCACGGTGGTGGCCGTTGCTGGCGGCGGTCTCGATGTCGTGGATGTTGCTGGAGATGCCGGAAATGCCCTTCAGGCCGCTGCCGGTGTTGATGAGGCGGGAGAGCGCCTCCGGCGACATGTGGTGATGTTCCATCAGGTGGATCATCACCGCCGGGTCAATGCTGCCGGAACGGCTGGGCATGATGAGACCGTCGGTGGGCGTCATGCCCATCGAGGTATCCACCGAGCGGCCATGGTCGATGGCGCACACGGAGGCACCGATGCCCAGGTGGCAGGAGATGATCTCCAGCTCGCCCAGCGGGCGCTTGACCACTTCCGCCGACTTGAGCGACACGTAGCGGTGGGAGGTGCCATGGAAGCCGTAGCGGCGGATCCCCTCCTGCTTGTACAGGTCGTAGGGCAGGCCGTAGAGATAGGCGTAGGGCGGCAGGGTCTGGTGGAAGGCGGTATCGAACACCGCCACATGGGGCACACCAGGCAGCTGCTGCATGGCCATGCGGATGCCGTCCACGTTGACCGGGTTGTGCAGCGGCGCAAAGACGGCCAGGGCCTCGATGTCGGTGATCACGTTGGGGGTGATCACCACCGCGCTGGAGAACTTGCTGCCGCCATGGACCACCCGGTGGCCAACCGCAACCACGTCCTCCGGGTGGAAGGCAAAGGCATCGCCGAGCAGTTGCGTGGCCTCGCCCATCACCCGGAACAGCTCGGTGAGGGGGAAGGGCTCGCGCACCTGGGTCTTGGTCTGGGTGCCGACATTGACCGTCACGCAGGACACGGCCGGGTCGGAGTTGTCGATGATGCCATGGACGTCGGAGCCGAGGTCCTTGGTGTCATAAACGCCGAAGTGGATCTGGCTGATGCCCACGTTGAGGGCCAGCACCTTGCCCGGCGTGCCGTTGATCAGGGACAGGGCATAGGGGTCGTCGGACTTGGCCGTGCCCGGCGTCTGCCCGCTGACGATGTCCAGGGACATGCTGCGCATGCGGTCGAGCAGCAGGCGCGACAGGTAGGCCACCGCCTTGGGATTGGTCAGGATATGGGTATTGAAGACCGCCTGGGGGATCAGCAGCACGTAGCAGCGGTTGCCGGCGATCACGTCGGCTGCCAGCTTGTCGCCCGTGAGGATCGACATCACGCCGAACACGTCACCCGGAGCCAGCTGGGACAGCACCGAGCGGGTGCCGGTGTTGTCGGTGACCGAGATTTCCGCATGGCCGGTGATCAGCACGCCGATGTACTTGCTGTCGTCGCCGGTCTCCAGGATGGCCTCGTTGCCCTCGTAGGTGGCGAGCTGCCCCTGGCTGACGATCTCCTCGACCTTGTCGGCCGGGAAGTGCTCGAAAAGGCGGACCTGTTCGAGGAAGAACCGTTTCAGATCGATTTCACTCACGCTGATTCTCGCTTCAGATTGGTGTACCACAGGCCACAGGATAGTCCCGCTGCTGCGATGCAGCAAAGGACATTTGCCTTGCAGGTGGGGCCGCCGGATTGCCCTATGGCGCCGGCATGGCCCATGCATGAGCCTAACCCGCTGTTGTGACGGTCATTCGCGGGAATTCTGAAGGGTCAGCGCGCAGTTCAGGGCGTGTCGTCGTCGGAAAGACGGACGAAGGCCCGGCTGGCCCGGCGCAGGAAGGCGGTCTGGCGCTTGAAGGCCCGGCAGCCCCGGCAGAAGGCCAGATGGAAGCGCAGGCGGAGGCGCTCGACCAGGCCGAGAGGCCGGTCCATACCCTCGGACATGAGGCGGGTGGCCTGGCGACAATTCAGCATGGCGCGCCCTCCCCGGCGAACCAGCCGGTGTTGAGGCACTGGCGCAGGCCGGCCCGCGCCCGGTGCAGGATCACGTTGCAGTTGCTGATGCTCAACTGCAGGGTGGTGCAGATCTCGTCGGTCTCCAGCCCCAGGAACTCCCGCATCATGAAGACCCGGGCGGTACGCGCCGGCAGCAACTCCAGGCAGGTCTCGAACACCTGCCAGAACTGGCGCTGCTCCAGGGCCTCTTCCGGGTCGCCCCAGGCCCGCGGCCGGCTGGCCGGGCTCCAGTGTCCGTTGTCGCGGAACAAGGCCTCGAAGGCTTCATCCATGTCGGCCTCGTCGCGCTCCAGGGTACTCACTTGCACGCTGCGGCCGCGCTCCCGCAGTGCGTCGATGACCTTGTGGCGGACGATGGTGAACAGCCAGGTCTTGAGGGCGGAGCGACCACCAAAGCGGTCGACGCCGCGCAGCGCGGACTCCATGGCCTCCTGCACCACATCCTCGGCGGCCGCGTCGTCCTGCAGCTGCAGGCGGGCAAACTTGAGCATCTGCGGGCGGAAGCCGGAAATGAGTTCGGCCTGGGGGGTATCCGTCATGGCTGGCGGGCGGCTCCTGTCAAAAGGACGCGCTGGCGGATCCATGCATCCAGGCTGAGGCGCCCGGGTCCGAGCAGGATCAGCGGCAGCAGCATAGCAAGAAAGATCACCGGCAACTTGAAGTTGCCGAAGCCCTCGTCACTGATCGCATAGCCCCGCGCCAGCTCGGCCAGGCTGCTCCAGGCCTCCGGCCAATGCACGGCGGCGGTGGCCACCACCGTCAGGACGGCCAGCGAGACGGCAAAGAAGCGGGTGCCGAGGCCCAGCAGCAGGGCCAGGCCGCCAGCCAGTTCGAAGCCGGTAGCGAGCTGCCAGCTGAGGTCGGTCGGCAGCTGATCGAAAGGAAACGGGAAGCGCGCCTGGATCTCGTCGAACCAGTTGCTGCCATGGAGCTTCTCCAGGCCGGACTCGAAGAATTCCCAGGCCAGCACCACGCGCAGGCCCAGCAGGGCAGCCCACTGGCCGGCACCGTCGAGGCCGCGGAGCCCGGCGCGCAGCAGGGCAAGGAACGCAGCAAGCTGCGGGATGGAGGCGGTGTTCATGCTTGGACTCCCAGGATGATGCCGAGGCGACGCAAGTCGGCCAGGGCTTGACGACCGAATTCAAGGAAGGCAGCATCCGCCTCCCGCCCCAGCTGCCCGGCCAAGCCGGCCAGCACCTCCCCACCCCGGCGCCCGGCGGGTTCGAGCAAGGCCAGCAAGGTCGCGGTGGCGGGGCTGAGCTCGACGAAGCGCACCACATCGGTGGCATCGCGATACACCAGCAGGCGGACGGGCTGCGGACGGCGCGGCCGATAATCGGGGCCGATGTGCTGCACCGGCCAGTCGACGGCCAGCGCAAGCAGGGCCGGGTTGAGTACCGGGATGCCCGTCAGGAGATCCCCATCGGGGTCCGCCGGAGGGCCCTCTCCGTCCATCAACTCCACCGCCAGCTCGGCCCATTCATAGTGCGCGAGGGCGGCGAACCAGCGGGGCAAGGGCGGCGTGCGGCCAGCCTCCAGATAGGCCACGAAGGCCCGGGGGATGTCCCGGAACCAGGGCGATTCGCACACCCCGTCGAGGAAGAAGGCCCGACACAGGCGCGCCCAGCGCGCCTCCCCCAGGCAGGCCCGGCCGACCGGGAAGCAGCGGTCGAGGAAGCCACGCAGGTTGGCGAAGAGCAGGCCCTCGTAGCGCGCCATGGCCGCCGGCGGCACGCCGGCTGGACGCGGGGTGCGCCCCCCGCTGCGGATGCGCGCACCGAAGCTGCGCTGAAAATCATGCAGGCCGGGCGCGCTCATGCCACACGCTCCAGCGAACGGTCCGCGGCACGCTGCAAGGTGGCGATGCGGGCCACCTCGCGGCCGAGCTCATCCAGGGCGGGAAACTCCGTGTCCCGTTCCAGGCAGGTGGGCACCGGCCCGCAGTGGCGGTAGGCCTCGGCCAGCAGGTCCCAGACCGGATCGATGACCGGCGCACCGTGGGTATCGAGCAGCCAGCCATCCTCTTCCGCATGGTGGCCGGCCACGTGGATGTAGCAGGTCCGCTCCAGAGGCAGGGCGCGCAGGAAGGCCAATGCGTCGAAGCCGAAATTGCGGCTGTTCACCACGATGTTGTTCACATCCAGGTGGAGCAGGCAGTCAGCCTCCTCGATCACCGCACGGATGAAGCCAGCCTCCTCCATCTCGGCCCCCGGCGGCACCAGGTAGCAGGAGGCATTCTCGATGCCGATGCGCATGCCCAGCACATCCTGGGCCTGGCGGATGCGGGCGGCGGTCCATCGCACCGCCTCCCAGGTCCAGGGCAGCGGCAGCAGGTCATACAGCGGCCGGCCGTCATCGCTCCACGACAGGTGCTCGGTGTACAAGGCCATGCCGTGGCTGTCCATGAACCGGCGGATCTGCCGCAGCAGGTCCGTATCCAGTGGCCGCATCCCGCCGAGGGACAGGGACAGACCGTGGCAGACGAAGGGATAGCGCTCGGTGTAGGCCCGCAGCTGGCGGGCCTGGCGCCCACCGGTGCCGGCCCAGTTCTCCGGGGCCAGCTCGAAGAAGGCCACGCTGTCGGGCACCCCGGCCTCCATCGCGGGCAGCAGCTCGCGACGGAAACCGAGGCCCGCGCCGGAGGGCTCGCGGAGGCTCACTTCTTGTCGGCCGCGCACTTGCCGTCGGCCTTCTTGTCGCTGGCGCAGCTGGCGTCCTTCATCTTGTCGCCGCTGCATTTGCCATGACCGGCCTTGTCGGCGGCACAACTGCCGTCGGCCTTCTTCGACATCTTCTTCTTTGCGGCGGAGCACTTGCCTTCACCGCACTTGCCATCCTTGGCCTTGGTGTCGGCCTGGGCGAGCTGATAGCCGCTGTCCAGGGGTTTGGCGGCGAAGGGATTGTCGGCCGCATGGGCCAGGCCGGCGAGCATCAGGGTGGAGGCCAGGGCGGCGCTCAGGGAGGTGGTCTTCTTCATGCTGGAACTCCTTGCTGTGGGGGTTGGGGATCAGCCCTGGCGGCTCCGGGAAGGTGCCGCAAATCGCAGGTGCTGACCCTTAGTCGAAGCAGGCAACGGGTTCTTACACACACGGATCAATAAAATCGTCGGGAGCGACGGTTATCATTGACGCCCTCCGGCCCCCGCCTCGACTCCCATGGCCTCCGACGCCCCGCCCCCCCGCCACAGCCCCCTGGAAGACGTCCAGGGCATCCTCACCGGCTGCCTGTTCATGGCCCTGGCCATCCTGATGTTCCGGGAGAGCCGTCTGCTCCTCGGCGGCACAGCCGGGCTGGCCTTCCTCGTCCATTACCTGGCCGGCTGGCGGCTGGGACCCGTGCTATTCGTGCTCAACCTGCCCTTTTACGTCTTTGCCTACCGGGCCCTGGGACGCGCCTTCACGGTGAAGACCTTCTGCGCAGTGGCGGTGCTGGCGGTGTATACGGAGATGCTGCCGGGCCTGATCGCCTTCGAGCGGATCGACCCGCTGTTCGCGGCGGTGATGGCCGGCCTGCTGGCGGGCATCGGCATCCTGATCCTGATCCGCCACGGGGCCAGCCTGGGCGGGCTGGGGGTGCTGGCGATCTACCTGCAGAAGGTGAAGGGATGGCGCGCCGGTACGGTGCAGATGCTGGGGGATTGCGTGGTGCTGGCGATCGGCCTGGTGGCCGTGTCGGCGGGCCAGGTGGCCCTGTCGGTGCTGGCGGCGGCGGCCCTCAACCTGGTGATCGCCATCAACCACCGGCCGGATCGCTACTTCGGGGCCTGACGCGCACACGGGGCATGCGCCGGGACGATCAGGCTCAGTGGTCGGCCAGGTTGTTGAAGATCTGCTCGAGGTCCTGGCTGATACGCATCAGGCGGGCTTCGCTGAAACCCGCATAGCCACGCACGAAGATCTTGCTGGTGGCCTGCTGGATGTCGGTCAGCAGGCTGTCGCCCTTGGGGGTCATGGAGACGTCGGTGATCCGCGCGTCATCCGGGTTGGTGGCCGTCTGCACCAGCCCTTCGTCACGCATGCGCTGCACGATGCGGGTGATGGTGGACAGCTTGATGATGGCGTGGGTCGAGATCTCCGACACGCTGAGCGTGCCGTGATTCTTGAGCAGCAACAGGACCCGCCGGGTCGGCACATCGGTGCCCAGCTTCTTGAGGATCTGCTCCATCTGCTGCGTATAGATGGCGTGGGCCCGCGCCAGCCAGTAGAAGGGAAACTCCTCGTAGCGGAAGTCTTCGCTGGTCGGAAGGAAACGGCTGTTCTTTTTTTCGCGCGACATATCGGGGTGACTCTTGGATGCCCTGAAGACTCGACTCGGCCGGGCACGCCGCCGGCGGCCCCTGGCATGATACCTGCACCGGGGGCCGTCCGGCAGCGCCGGGCTCAGCCCTCCTTGTAGGGGCCGGCCCCCAGGCCGATGGGCTCCGGCGCGGCGGCGACCAGCCGCGAGAAGATTTTTGCAAAGTCCTCGGGCTCCGACGGGGTGCGCGTGCCGCTCATGGGGTCTACCGAGCCGGCAAAACCCGCGTTGGCCGCGGCCCAGTCCTCGGCGGTGAAATGCCTGTGCACCAGCGGCAGGATCTCCCGCTCCTCGCGCATCATGTGGTCGCGATAGAAGGCCGCAAAGGCCTCGAAGGCATCCACGAAACCCTGGAAGCCGCCGGGAGCACCGTCGGCATAATTCTGCACGGCCACTTCCAGCGCCTTGATGCGGTCGTTGCCGTGGGTGTGCTCTTCCTCCAGGCGGGCCACCGCCTCGGCGCCTTCGGAGGTGCGCTGCTTGAGCAGGGCGAAGATGAACTGGTCTTCCTTGGGGTGGTGGCGTTTCTCGGGATAGGCGTCCAGGTAGTGGACCATGGCGCGCAGCAGGCCCATGTCGGGCTGCAGGGTGCCGGAACCGATGTCCCGGAGCATCAGCCGGATGGCGTGCAGGATGGCCGCCAGGGACTGATGTTCGTCGATCATGATGCGCAGGGCTTCCATTCGTGTGTCTCCTTGGGTGCGCTCAGGTGGCCAGCATGGCCTGATGCTTGCCGCCGAGGCCGAGATAGGCCTCGATCACGCGGGGATCGTCGGCCAGTTGGTGGGCGGGGCCGTGCATGGCGATCTGGCCGGTTTCCAGCACATAGGCGTAATCGGCCACCTGCAGGGCAGCGCGGGCGTTCTGCTCGACCAGCAGGATGGACACGCCGCGGCGGCGCAGCTCGGCGATGATGCGGAAGATCTCCCGCACGATCAGCGGTGCCAGGCCCAGGCTGGGCTCGTCCAGCATCAGCAGCTTGGGCTTGGCCATCAGGGCGCGGCCCACCGCCAGCATCTGCCGCTCGCCGCCCGACAGGGTGCCGGCCAACTGGCTACGGCGCTCCTTGAGGCGCGGGAACAGGGTGTAGATCTCTTCCATGGTGTTGGCATGGTCGCGCAGGCCGCTGCGGTAGCGCTGGAAGGCGCCGAGCAGGAGGTTGTCCTCCACGCTCATCTCGCTGAACAGCTCGCGCTTCTCGGGCACCAGGTTCATGCCCCGGGCCACCATGCGCTCCACCTCGGGCACCACCTCGACGCTGCCGTCGAAGGCCACCTGGCCCTTCGACTCGAGCACGCCCATGATGGCCGACAGCATGGTGGTCTTGCCGGCGCCGTTGGGACCGATCACGGTGACGATCTGGCCCTCGCCCACCGTCAGGCTGGCGTTGCTGAGGGCCTCGACCTTGCCGTAGGAGACGCTGAGGCCGCGGATCTCCAGCACGGTATTGTTCGGATTTGCCATTACTCCACCCCTCCCAGATAGGCTTCGAGCACTGCCGGATCCTTCTGGATCTCGTCGGGCAGGCCTTCGGCGATCTTCTGGCCGAATTCCATCACCACCACCCGGTCCACCAGATTCATCACAAAGTCCATGTCGTGCTCCACGATCAGCGTGGCCAGGCCTTCGCTGCGCAGCTTGCGGAGCAGGTCACCGAGGGCCTGCTTCTCCTTGTGGCGCAGGCCGGCGGCCGGTTCGTCGAGCAGCAGCAGGCACGGGTCGGCGCACAGGGCGCGGGCGATCTCGAGGATGCGCTGCTGGCCCAGGGCCAGGCTGCCGGCCTCGGCATGCATGAACTCACCCAGCCCGACGCGTTCGATCTGCCGGGCGGCCTCCTTGAGCAGGCGCGCCTCCTCGCCCCGGTCCAGGCGCCAGGCCGACGCCATGACCCCCTTGTCGCCGCGCAGGTGGGCGCCGATGGCCACGTTCTCGAGCACGCTCATGGTGGGCAGCAGCTTGACGTGCTGGAAGGTGCGGCTCATGCCCATCCGGGCGATGTCGCGGGAATCCTTGCCGGCCACCGGCTGGCCCATGAACAGCACCTCGCCGGAGGTGGGCGTGTCCACACCGGAGAGCTGGTTGAACATGGTGCTCTTGCCGGCGCCGTTGGGGCCGATCAGGGCCAGGATCTCGCCCGCCTTAACCTGCAGGCTCATGTTGTTGTTGGCCACCAGGCCGCCGAACTTGCGGGTCACGTTGCGCGCTTCGAGGATCAGCTCGCCGGCCTTCGGCGGGGTGCGCCGGGGCAGCGCCTCGGCAGACGCGTCGATATGCTTGTGCTCCACACGCACCGGCACCAGCCGGCGCAGCAGCGGCCACAGGCCACCACGGGCACGCTGCAGCACCACGATCATCATCAGGCCGAAAACGATCACCTCGAAGTTGCCGGCCTGCCCCAGCAGCTTGGGCAGGATGTCCTGCAGCCACTGCTTGAGCATGGTGATCACCCCGGCGCCCACCAGCGCGCCCCAGACATGTCCCGCACCGCCGATCACCGCCATGAAGAGGTACTCGATGCCGATGTTGAGGCCGAAGGGGGTCGGATTGACGAAGCGCTGCATGTGGGCATACAGCCAGCCCGAGGCACAGGCATGCAGGGCCGCGATGAGGAAGATCACCATGCGCGCGCGGGAAGTGTTCACCCCCATCGACTCGGCCATCACGATGCCGCCCTTGAGGGCGCGGATCGCCCGGCCTTCGCGGGAGTCGAGCAGATTCTGGGTGGTCAGCACCGCGGCCAGCAGGAAGGCCCAGATCAGGTAGAAGATCTTCTCGCCGGTGTCGAGCACGACGCCGAACAGGGAGATCGGCGGAATGCCGGTCAGGCCTGAATGGCCGCCCAGACTCTCCGAGGTGCCGAACAGGAAGTACAGGCTGATCCCCCAGGCCATCGTGCCCAGCGGCAGGAAGTGGCCGGACAGGCGCAGGGTCAGGGAGCCCAGCAGCAGGGCCACCACGGCGGTCAGCAGCAGGCCGGCCAGCAGGGTCAACCACGGCGAGGCGCCGATCCAGGCCAGCCAGGCCGGCAGGGCCGTCATGGTGGTCAGGGTGGCGGTGGTGTAGGCCCCCAGGCCGACGAAGGCCGCCTGGCCGAAGCTGGTCAGGCCGCCGACGCCGGTCAGCAGCACCAGCCCCAGGGACACCATGGCGTACAGGCCGATGTAGTTCAGCAGGGTCACCGTGAAGGGCGACAGAAACAGGGGCGCCGCGGCCAGCAGGGCCAGGAAGGCCCCGAGGACCAGGCGCGGAGACAGCTTGGCGTTCATTCTTCTTCCTCCACATGGCGGCTGTTGAGGGAACGCCACAGCAGCACGGGGATGATCAGGGTGAAGACAATGACTTCCTTGTAGGCACTGGCCCAGAAGGAGGAAAAGGACTCCAGCTGGCCAACCAGCAGCGCGCCGACGGCGGCCAGGGGATAGCTGCCCAGCCCGCCGATGATGGCGGCCACGAAGCCCTTCAGCGCGATCAGGAAGCCGGTGTCGTAATACACGGTGGTGATGGGCGCGATCAGCACGCCCGACAGGGCCCCGATGAAGGCCGCCAGGAAGAAGGTGAGCTTGCCGGCCAGCGACGGGGAGATCCCCATCAGGCGCGCGCCTACCCGGTTCATGGCGGTGGCCCGCAAGGCCTTGCCGTAGAGGGTGCGCTCGAAGAACTGGAACAACGCGACGATCAGGGTCAGCGACACCGCCACGATGACCAGGGTCTGGCCGGGCACCATCAACGGGCCCAGATCGAGCACACCGTCCGAAAAGGCAGGCGTGCGCTGGCCTTCGGCACCGAAGAACAGCAGGCCCAGGCCGACCATGGCGAGGTGGGCGGCGACGGACACGATCAGCAGGATCAGGATCGGCGCGGAGGCGATGGGCTGATAGACCAGCCGGTACATCTGCGGCCCCATCGGCACGACGATGGCCAGGGCCAGGGCGACCTGCGCCAACTGGGGCAGGCTTTGCAGGGGCAGCGCGCTCAGCAGCGCGGCCAGGCCCAGCGGATAGGCCAGGTTCCAGCCCGCCACGCCGACCAGCTTGCCGGGTCGACCGGCGCGCAGGGCGGGGACGCCATCCACCGCGGTCACGGCGACACCCATGCCGACCAGCAGCCACAGGGTGGTCGGCACCGTGCCGGCCTGCAGCATGGCCAGGGTCAGGGCACCGTAGGCAACGAACTCGCCCTGGGGAATGAAAATGACCCGGGTGACTGCAAAGACCAGCACCAAGGCCAGGGCCAACAGCGCATAGATTGCGCCGTTGGTGATGCCGTCTTGCACGAGCATCAACGCAATCGGAAATTCCATGG
>CALBTT010000155.1 GCA_937967645.1 uncultured Zoogloea sp. | reverse complement strand
CTGCGCCGCGAATGGGAGCAGGTGATGGCCTCGGGCGGCTGGATCGGCCTCGGCTGGCCCCGCGCCCATGGGGGACGGGAGCTCCCGGTGTCCCTGCAGGTGGCCTTCCACGAGGAGTATGCCCGCGCCGGTGGCCCGGGCCGGATGGGCCACATTGGCGAGACCCTGCTCGCCCCGACCCTGATCGAGCTGGGCACGCCGGCCCAGCAGCAGCGCTTTCTGCCCGGCATCCGCGAGGGCCGGACCTTCTGGTGCCAGGGCTATTCCGAGCCCGGCGCCGGCTCCGACCTGGCGGCCATCCGCAGCCGCTGCTGGCTCGAGAATGGCGAATGGCACCTGCAGGGTCAGAAGGTGTGGACCTCCCTGGCCCACGATTCCGAGTGGATCTTCGTGATCGCCCGCAGCACGCCGGGCAGTGTCGGCCGTGAGGGGCTGAGCTTCCTGCTGGTGCCGCTCGACCAGCCCGGCGTGGAGATCCGCCCGATCCGCCAGATGACCGGCGAGGCGGAGTTCAACGAGGTGTTCTTCGACGACGCGCGCACCGCCGCCGACTGCATCGTCGGCGCCCCCGGCGAGGGCTGGAAGGTGGCGATGGCCCTGCTCGGGTACGAACGGGGCCTGTCTACCCTGGGCCAGCAGATGCACTTCAGCCATGAGCTGCAGCTGCTGGTGGAGGCGGCCCGGGCCGGCGGGGCGGACCGCGACCCCGCCATCCGCCGGCGCATCGCCGACGCCTGGATCGGCCTGCGCACCCTGCGCGCCAATGCCTTGCGCATCTTCGCCCGTGGCGAGACGAGCGTCGGGCCGGAGGCCCTGGTGTACAAGTACGCGTGGTCCAACTGGCACCGCAGCCTGGGCGAGCTGGCCATGGACGTGATGGGCACCGCCGGCGACCTGCAGGCCCACGAAGACCCGCTGCGTCGCCTGCAGCAGGTGTTCTTCTTCTCCCGCGCCGACACCATCTATGCCGGCACCAACGAGATCCAGCTCAACCTGATCGCCGAGCGCGGCCTCGGCATGCCCAAGGGGTGAGGCCACGGGGGGGCGGAGGTGGGGCAGGGCACGGAGAGCATCGAGAGAGGGTATCGAGAAAGGGCTCCACACCCCGCCGATGTGGCTGGCCGCCGCATGAATCCACCGCCCGGCCCCATGCCTGGCCCTGCAGAGGGCAGCGATGGGGCCGGCAGCCCCAAAAAAATACCCGGCAGGTCCGGGTATGTGGGTTGAAGCCACTTCTTTGGGGGGTGCCGCCCCATGCATGGCCCTCGCCAGGGCATGAAAATGGCGGGAAGCCATCCCGCCGCCCGTGGCAGCCACTTTGCTGCCGTTTCAACCCGCAAGTGCGGGGGGCTGAGGCTTTTTCGGACGTCCGCCACGGATCGTGGTCAAGGTGGCGCGCAGCTTCTCCAGGCCTTCGTGCTTGCCCGTGAGCTTCATGAAGGCATAGCCCTCCAGCGAGGCGGTGAACACGTCGCTGCCGAGCGCCGTCTGGGTGTCCTCGAAGCGCCGCATGACTTCCTCGAGCCGGCTGACCAGGGGCCGCAGGGTGTCGTAGGCCGCCATGTCCTGGCGGAACCCCGCCAGGTCGAAGTTGGCCGGCAGGCTGGCCTGGTTCTGCTCCAGCACCACCAGCGCCTCGCGACAGAAGGCCTCCGACTTGGTCCCCATCCGCGCCAGCCGCAGGCGCTCGTCCTTGCTCAGACCGAGCAGCGACTGACTGAACGCCTCCAGCGTGCCTATCGCCAGATCCAGGGCCTTGGCGGTGTCTTCACTGACTTCGAGGGAAACGAGATTCTGCGACATGACGGACTCCTTCCGGGTGAATGCAGGGGGTGCCCGTCTACGCGAAATGCATGAACGGGGTGTCTGGATAGTACATTCAAGTATGCAGATGGAGTGGTTGGGCGGTGTGACGTGTGGTGTCGGGTTCAGTGTGCGGCGGCGTTTGCAGGCGGGAGAATCAAGGCATGCTTCCGGGCCAGCTCTTCATTCAGGACCATGACCGAGGTGGGCGGTATTGCCCAGGTCTTGATGAGAGGCTTGAGCAGCGCTCCAAGGGCATTCTGAAGCACCTCCAAGTGGTACTCAGGCACGCCTTTGATCACCAACACAAAGCGGAAGCTGGTCGATTTCAGGTCCAGGTCTTTGAATGTTTGCGGGAGTTCATCGTTCACAGGCGGATGCCTGCCGATGCAGGCTGCAACGCCAAGCAGGAAGGCGTTGACCAGCTTGGTGCGAATCTCGTCCATGTAGGTGGTGAAATCGCGTGGGCAACTGGACTTTGCCTCTACAACCCATACGGTCGGGCCTCTTTCCTGCTGCCGCAGCAACAAGAACTCAGCCATCCGAACACCCTCCTGCACGTTCTTGTAACCGTCGCTCTTCTCGATGTGGAAGCACTGTCCGGCAGGGTAGGGGCCAAATGTCATTCCTGATTCGATGATGGTTGCCGTGGTCATTTCAGGGCCATCTCCACTTCCTGCTGGTAGAGGCGGATCGACTCGGCAATGATGGGGTTATCTGGCATGCCATTTTTCAAGTCATCGCAGACCCAGGCCCCGTTCTCGGCGGAAATAACTGGAATCGACCAGCCGCGTTCCTGAGCGATCAGGAACAACTTCTTGACCACAAAATAGGAGTGGCTGGCCATGAAGAACTGGATGCCGCTTTCTGCCAGCATGGCCACGATATCCAGCAGTTGCGAGATGGCGGTGGGGTGCAGGGCCGACTCGGGCTCGTCAATCAGCACTACCGAATTGGTGTCCAGGTAACGGTTGCCCAGGAGGGTATCGAGAATGGCGATTTTCTTGATGCCCTCGGCGGTAACGCCAATCGGGAATTTCTGCCGCTTTGTATTGGCAAACAGCCAGCGGCCCGACGCCTCGTCGTACTCGATCACGCCACCCAGGATGCTCTCCAGTTGCGTACGTGATTGGGCGAACTCCTTGTAGTTCCGGCCTCTGCTGGTCGAGATCCGCAATGCCTTGGCGAGGTCGAAGTAGGTGTCATCAAAGCCGAAGGCCTTGTCCTGCTCCCGCGACTTCAAAATGATCTGGTGCAATGACAGCACTTCCTTGGCTGGCAGGAAGACGGAGTTGCTCGCGCGCGGTGGCACCGTGTTGTCGAGGTTGGAAATCTGCCTGCTGGTGTCCTTGCCGAAACTGTATGAAAAGATCTTCCTATCGATGGTGAGCGCGCTGGAGAGGGGGGTATCCGCCCCCTTGCTGACCAGATCCCCAATTTTCTCCGCCTGGAAGGTCCAGTAAAGCCTATCCGCCAGAATCTCGGAAACGGATCGTTGCTCATGTCCCCGTTTGTAGTCTTCCAGCGTGCGCAGACTGCTGTAGATGGCCTTGAGCAGGAAGGTCTTGCCACTGCCGTTGCCGCCGATGACCAGGTTGATCCCGCCAAGCGCCGACCAATTGATGCCGGATAGCGGCCCAAAGTTGTCGAGTTTGATCTGACTGATCATTACCTGCTCCCTTCCGCAGTCAATTCGGCCGGGACCTGTATGTGCGCACGGCATGCGACATCGCCAGCCGTCAGGCGATGTAGTTGGGCAAGGGAAGCAAGCATGAATCGTCTCAACGCCGGAAAATTGCGGCAATCCTACCCAAATTCGGGGTGTCTAGCCGTATTCATTGCTTCTCAGCCCGCCGCCGTCCGCCCGGCCAGGCGGCCGAAGAAGGTGGAATCGCCCAGCGACAGCCCCGAGCTGTAGCCCTCGCCCCAGCGGGGCAGGCCGCAGGCGCAGCGGCCGGCGGCGAACAGGCCGGTGATGGGATGGCCGTCGCCGTCCAGCACCTCGCCGCCCGGGCGGGTGGCCAGCCCGCCGAGGGTGAAAGCGTGGGCCTCCAGGTCCGGCGTGCAATAGCTGATGGCGGCGAAAGGGGCCTGGGTCAGCGGGCGCAGCCAGTCAGCGGCCTTGTGGAAGAGCGGGTCGCGGCCGGCCTCGGCCTGTGCGTTGAAGGCCTTCACGGTATGCACCAGGCTGCCGGGCGGCAGGCCCAGCTCGGCTTCCACCTCCTCCCAGGTCTCGCCCACGGCGGCGACGGTGACGTCCGGCTTGATCACCGGCCGGCCGAAGATCTCGTTGTCCACCAGCAGCCAGGCCTTGCCCTCCGGCTGGCGCAGCACGTAGTGGGCGACCCGGCCGTGGTAGGCGTCTTCGTTGATGAAGCGCTCGCCGCGCCCGTTGATGAAGATGCCCTTGACCAGGGAGGCCGGCGGAAAGAAGGGCACGGTGGCGAAGAACTGGTCCATGTGGATGGCTGCGCCACCCACCGCCATGCCCATGCGGATGCCCGAGCCGTCGTCGTTGCCGCCGGAGACCTCCTTGTTGCAGGCCAGCGCGCCCGGGGTGAAGCGGGCCAGCATGTCCTTGTTGAGGATGAAGCCACCGGCGCACAGGATCACCCCCTTGTGCGCCCGGATGAACTTCTCCGTGCCGTCCATGCGCGCCACCACGCCGACCACCGCGTGCGCTTCATCCAGGATCAGGGTCAGGGCGCGGCTGTCGGTATGCACCTCGGCCCCCAGCTCGGCGGCGCGGGCGCACAGCTTCTCCATCAGCACCTTGCCACCGCCCCAGCCCTTGAACTGGGCGGTATGCCCGCGGGGCGCCGGACGCGCCTTGTCGCGGAAGGGCCAGGCCTGCTCGCTGCCCGACCACAGCAGCGTGTCGTCGCTGGTGGGTTCGATCCACTTGCCCGGCAGATAGCTGCCCTTGAACGGGACGCCCTGGTCCTGCAACCAGCTGAAATGGGCTTCGGCGCCCTGGGCGTAGGTGTGCACCCGCTCGCCATCGGCGCCTGGGCCGCCGGCCATCATCAGGTAGGCGGCCAGATCCTCGGTGCTGTCCTCGAAGCCATGGGCCCGCTGCACGCTGGTACCGCCGCTGCCGCCCACATACACCTCACCGCCGGACCAGGACGCGCTGCCACCGCCGGCCGACGCCACCTCCAGCACCCGCACCCGGGCACCCGCCTGGCGCGCCTCGATGGCGGCACAGGCGCCGGCAGCACCGAAGCCGACGACGAGCACATCGGTGTCCAGGTCCCAGTGGGGGACGTCCTTGATGAAGCAGGGGCGGGCGGGGGTGAAACGGCGGGGGTGGGGCATGGGGGTCTCCAGGTGTGGTGTGTGTGGGGGGGTAGGCTGGCTGTAGGGGCGGCTTCAGCCGCCCGCAGGTGCCTGATCGGAGTCCGTGGGCGGCTGAAGCCGCCCCTACAGATTCTTGTGGCGGGATCATCCGTCCCCACCAAGCCGCCCTGCATCGGCCGATCGGACTAAACCGGCGGGCTGGCTCATCGCCGGATCGGGCTAGTCCGCTTTGACGATGGCTGCATCGGATGCCCGCGGGAACATCGGGGCCGACATCCATTTGAGTGAGGCCAGCGTGAGCGCACAAGATCAGTCCCAGACCGCCTTCGACGTCATCGTCGTGGGCTCCGGCGCAGGTGCCATGACCGCGGCGGTGACCGCCGCCGATCAGGGCCTGTCGGTGCTGGTGGTGGAGAAGAGCGACAAGTTCGGGGGGACCTCGGCCATCTCCGGCGGAGGGATCTGGATCCCCAACAACCACTATTTCAAGCGCATCGGCGGGCAGGACAGCCATGACCAGGCCCTGACCTACCTGCGTGCCGCCACCGCCGGCCGGGTGGATGAGCGTCGCCTGCTGGCCTACCTGGAGCACGCGCCGAAGATGATCGCCTACCTGGAGACGAAGTCCCGGGTGCGCTACGCGGTGGCCCACAAGTATCCGGATTACTACCAGCACCTGCCCGGCGCCCTGCCGGGTGGGCGCAGCCTCGACCCGGAGCTGTTCGACACCAGCCTGCTCGGCGACGAGCTGAAGAACCTGCGCACGCCGTCGCCTTCCACCCTGCTGATGGGCCGCATTGCGTGGACCGCCCGCGATGCCCACAAGGCGATGGCCAAGGAGCGTGGCTGGCGTTTCAAGATCATGGGGCTGATGCTGCGCTATCAGCTGGACCTGCGCTGGCGCCGCAAGACCCGCATGGACCGGCGCGCCGGCCTGGGCAGCGCCCTGGTGTGCGCCCTGCGCCGTTCGCTGATGGACCGCAATGTGCCCCTGTGGCTGAAGACCGATTTCCAGGAGCTGGTGCTGGAGGGCGGCAAGGAGGGGGGCAAAGTGAGCGGCATCGTGGTGGAGCAGGGCGGTGTGCGCCGCACCCTGACGGCCCGCAAGGCGGTGATCTTCGGTGCCGGGGGCTTCGAGCAGAACCAGCAGCTGCGTGAGAAGTACCTGCCCGACCCGACCCGCGCCGGCTGGAGTGCCACGCCGCCGGGCTGCAACACCGGTGCGGCGCTGCTCGCCGGCCAGGCGGCCGGGGCGGCCACCGATCTGCTGGAGTGGTGCTGGTGGGCGCCGACCATCGCCGTGCCCAAGGAGGAGAAGCCCCGTGGCGTGTTCGCCGAACGGGCCTTTCCGGGGGCCATCGTGGTCAATGGCCTGGGCCGGCGCTTCGTCAATGAGGCGGCGCCCTATCTGGAGTTCGTGGACAGCATGTACCGGGACAACGCCGCCACCGGCGGCCGCTCGATCCCGGCCTGGGTGATCTTCGACGCCCATTTCCGCTTCAACTACGCCATGGGGCCGCTGATGCCCGGGCAGGTGATGCCCGACAGCCGGCTGCGCAAGGAGTGGCTGGGCAGCGTCTACTGGAAGGCCGACAGCCTGGCCGGGCTGGCCGAGCAGATCGGGGTGGACGCCGCCGGCCTGGCTGCCACCGTGGACACCATGAACGACTATGCCCGGACCGGCATCGACAAGGACTTCGCCCGCGGCGGCAATGCCTTTGACCGCTACTACGGTGACGTGAACGTGAAGCCCAACCCCTGCCTGGCGCCGATCACCAAGGGGCCGTTCTACGCCATGCGCCTGGATGCCGGCGATATCGGCACCAAGGGCGGCCTGCTGACCAATGCCGATGCCCAGGTGATCCGCGCCGATGGCAGCCCGATCCCCGGCCTCTACGCCATCGGCAACACCTCGGCCTCGGTGATGGGCACCGCCTATCCGGGAGCCGGCGGCACCCTGGGCCCGGCCATGACCTTCGGCTACATCGCCGCCCACCACATCGCCCGGGGCGCCTGAGCCCCCACACCGGAATTCAAGGAGAGACACATGGCAGGACGCGTACAAGACAAGGTGGCCCTGGTCACCGGCGGGGCCAGCGGCCTCGGCAAGGCCACCGTGGAGATGCTGGCCCGCGAAGGCGCCCAGGTGGTGATCACCGATATCGCCGAGGAGGCCGGCCAGGCGCTGGCCGAGCAGATCGGTGGCGCGGCGCGTTTCCTGCGCCACGATGCGGCCTCCGAGGCCGACTGGCGGCGGGTGATGGCCGAGGTGAAGGACGCTTACGGCCGCCTGGACATCCTGGTCAACAACGCCGGCATCCTGATCAAGGGCTCCATCGAGGAGGCAAGTCTGGATGACTGGCAGCGCCTGATGCGGGTCAACGCCGACAGCGTCTTCCTGGGCTGCCGGGAGGGCGTGGCGCTGATGAAGGCGGGGGGCGGTGGCGCCATCGTCAACATGTCGTCCATCGCCGGCCTGGCGGGCAAGGACGACTACGCCGCCTACTGCGGTTCGAAGGGCGCCATCGCCGCCCTCAGCCGGGCGGTGGCAGCCCATTGCCGGCGTCAGAAGTACCGGATCCGCTGCAACTCGGTGCACCCGGACGGCGTGCTCACCCCGATGAGCGCCGCGGCCTATCCGCCGGGCCTCGATCCGGCCCGCTTCACCATCGACGTGGACCCCATGTTCCGCGCCTGTCAGCCGCAGGACGTGGCCGCGGCGGTGCTCTTCCTGGCCTCCGATGAAGCCCGTGCCATCAACGGCATGGAGCTGCGGGTGGACAGCGGCCAGTTCGTGATGAGCGTCTGAGCATGAGCGACGCCACCATCCCCGCCATCGCCGCCACCATCCCGGCGCTGCTGTTTTCCGCCGCCCGCCATCACGCCGAGCGGACGGCCCTGGAAGAGGCGGGCCGCCGCATCACCTACGCCGAGCTGCCCGAGCAGGCCCTGGCGGTGAGCCGCGCCCTGATCGCCCACGGCATCCAGCCCGGTGACAAGGTGGCCATCTGGGCCCCCAACTGCATCGACTGGGTCCTCGCAGCCCTCGGCATCCACTGCGCCGGCGCGGTGATGGTGCCCATCAATACCCGCATGAAGGGCGCCGAGGCGGCCGACATCCTGGCCCGCAGCCACGCCCGCCTGCTGTTCTGCGTGGGCAGCTTCCTGGGCATCGACTACCCGGCCATGCTGGCGCCGGTGCGCCCGGCCGGCCTGGCCCGCATCGTGGTGCTGGGCCAGTGGCAGGAGGCCTGGCAGGGCGGTCAGCCGTGGTCCGCCTTCCTGGCCGATGGTGCTGCGGTCAGCCCGGCGGACGCCCGCGCCCGGGCCGACGCGGTGCGTCCCGACGACATCGCCGACCTGATGTTCACCTCCGGCACCACCGGCAAGGCCAAGGGCGTGATGAGCGCCCATGCGCCCACCCTGCGGGCCTTTGCCGAGTACGTGCGGATCATCGGGCTGCGCGCCGGTGACCGCTACCTGGTGGTCAATCCCTTCTTCCACAGCTTCGGCTACAAGGCCGGCTGGATCACCTGCCTGATCGCCGGCGCGACCATCCTGCCCCACCCGGTGTTCGACGCCGAGGCGGTGTTCCAGCGCATCGAGACCGACCGCATCACCGCCTTGCCCGGTCCGCCGACCCTCTACCTGTCGATGCTGGCCCACCCCCGGCTGGCCGACGCGGACCTGTCCTCCCTGCGCATCGCGGTGACCGGCGCCTCGACGATCCCGCCGATCCTGATCGAGCGGATGCGCAGCGAGCTGGGTATCCGCGTGGTCACCACCGCCTACGGCCTGACCGAGTGCGGCGGCCTGGCGACGATCTGCGACCCGGATGACGACGCCGACACCATCGCCGGCACCAGCGGCAAGGCGATCCCCGGTACCGAGGTGGGCATCCTCGACCCGAAGGGGCAGCCGCTGCCGCCGGGAACGCCCGGTGAGATCTGCCTGCGCGGCTTTCATGTGATGAAGGGCTACTTCGAGAACCCGGAGGCCACCGCCGAGACCATCGACGGCGACGGCTGGCTGCACACCGGCGACATCGGCACGCTGGATGCGCGGGGCTACCTGCGCATCACCGACCGGCTCAAGGACATGTTCATCGTGGGGGGCTTCAACTGCTATCCGGCGGAGATCGAGGCGGCCCTCACGGCTCACCCGGCCATCGCCCAGGTGGCGGTGGTGGGGGTGCCCGACGAGCGCATGGGCGAGGTCGGCTGCGCCTGCGTGGTGCGGCGCCCCGGGGCCAGTCTGGACGAGACCGGCCTGATTGCCTGGAGCCGCGAGAACATGGCCAACTACAAGGTGCCGCGCTATGTCCGCTTCTTCGATGCCCTCCCGGTCAACGCCTCCAACAAGGTGGTCAAGAATGAACTGCGCGCCCTGTTGACCGCGGCGGTCTGAGCCGCCCCGCGTGGGGCCCGCCGGTCGCGGCGGAGGCTTGTCCCGGGAGTCCCATCCGATGGACACTCTCGCCCATGAAGTTCTCGTTCCGCGCGCTTGTCGCCCTGATCCTGCTTGGTTTCTTTGCGCTGGCCGCGTGGGGCGCCGGGGCGGCTCCGCCGGTGCGGATCGGTGTGCTCGCCTGGCAGGGGCTGGAGGAGGCGGAGGTCCGCTGGTCGTCCCTGATGAACCAGCTGGAGGATCGTCTGGCCGGGCGGCGTATCGAACTGCGCCATTTCGATCTGGCCGGCATGGCGGCGGCGCTACAGGCCGGCGAGCTGGATTTCGTGGTCACCAACCCGGGGCACTATGTGTTTCTCGAGGCTGAGCGCGGTGTCAGCCGGATCGCCACCCTGGTGGCCGATGCATCGACCGACCCCGCCCACGTGGTGGGGTCGGCCGTGGTGGTGCTCGATGAGCGCAGGGACATCACCGCACTGACTGACCTCAAGGGACGGAGTCTGGCCGCGGTGTCGGCTGACGCCTTCGGTGGTTACCAGATCGCATGGGCGGAGCTCCGCCGCCTCGGCCTCGACCCGGAGCAGGAACAGCCCCGGCCGGTGTTCACTGGTTTTCCCATGTCCAGGGTGGTGGAGGCCGTGCTCAACGGTGACGCGGATGCCGGGGTGCTGCGGGCCTGTCTGCTGGAGCGCCTGGAGCAGGAGGGTGCATTGAGGCCGGGCCAGCTGCGGGTCTTGTCGCCCCGCACCGAGGTGAGCACCTGCCGGGTGTCGTCGCCCCTGTATCCGGGCTGGGCCTTTGCCGCGGCGCGGGCCACGCCGCCGGCCCTGTCACGGGATGTGCTGGTGGCCCTGCTGTCCCTGTCGCCGGATGCGTCGGGCCAGTCATGGAGTGTGCCGGCGGACTACCACCCGGTGCACGAACTGCTGCAGGAACTGCAGATCGGCCCCTATGCCTTCCTGCGCGAGACAGCCTGGCCCTCCCTGTGGGAGCGCTACTGGCCCTGGGTGTCTGGCCTGCTGGCAAGCTTGCTGGCCTGGGGGGCGTACACCCTGCACGTGGAGCATCTGGTCCAACGGCGGACGCGGGAACTGACCCAGGCCATGGCAGCCCGCGAGCGCCTGGAGCAACAGGTGCGTGAAGGGCAGCAGCAGATGGATCACCTGTCGCGCCTGTCCATTCTCGGCGAGTTGTCCGGCACCCTGGCCCATGAACTGAACCAACCCCTGGCAGCCATCGGCAACTACGCCCGCAGCCTGCTGCGCCGGCAGGACAGCGGCAACCTGGCGCCGGCTGCGCTGCGGCAGGCGGCGGAAGAGATTGCCAGCGAGTCCGAGCGGGCCGCGGGCATCCTCGGTGGTATCCGTGCATTTGCCCGCAAGCGTAACCGGGTGCGGGAAGCGCACGACCCGGCGGTGCTGGTCCGGGAGGCCAGCCGGCTTCTCGCAGGCATGTTGCCGGGTGTCCCTGAGGTGGTGCTCCGGCAGGACGCCGCAGTGGCCGGGCTGCGGGTGTGGGTGGATCCGTTGCAGGTCCAGCAGGTCTTGCTCAACGTGTTCAAGAACGCCTGGGATGCCCAGCAGGCGGTGGGCCGCGAGCAGCCCATCGAGGTCAGCCTGAGCCGGGACGGCGAGCGTTGCGACGTGGCCGTCCGCGATCACGGCCCGGGCCTGCCAGCGGAACTGCAGGCACGGCTGTTCGAGGCGTTCTTCACCACCAAGCCCGATGGTCTGGGGCTCGGCTTGTCCATCTGCAAAACCATCATCGAAGCCCATGGCGGCGGGATTGCCGCCGCCGAGGCCGACCCCGGTCCGGGGTTGGTCATCCGTTTCACGCTGCCCCTGGCCGACGGGGGCGCTACCGTATTCCGGGAAAGTTCATGACAGCCTCCCCCGACGTGCCCGTGATCCATGTGGTGGATGACGAAGCGCCATTCCGCCGCTCCCTGCTGTTCCTGCTCGAGTCGGTGGGCTGGCAGGCGGTGGGGCATGAGTCCGCCGAAGCCTTCCTTGCCGCCGCGCCGGCCTTTCCGGTCGCCGGGGGCTGCATCGTCCTCGACATCCGCATGCCGCGGCTGGGGGGGCTCGAACTGCAGCGGCGCCTGCTGGCCGCAGGGTCGCTGTTCCCGGTGATCTTCATGACCGGCCACGGGGACGTGGAACTGGCCGTTCAGGCGATGAAGGACGGCGCGCTCGACTTCCTGCAGAAGCCCTTCAAGGACCAGCTTTTCCTCGATGCAGTGGAGCGGGCGGTGCAGGTCAGCCTGGCACGCCATGCCGCCCAGCGCCGCCAGGACGAAGCGCTGGAGATCCTGGCCCGCCTGTCGGCCCGCGAGCGGGAGGTGGCCCGCCTCCTGGCCCTGGGGCTGGCCAACAAGGAGGTCGCTCGCCTGCTCGGCATCAGCGACAACACCGTGCATGTGCATCGTCAGCACGTCATGGACAAGACCGGCACCGGCAGCGCGGCCGACCTGGCCCGCCTGATCCTCCGTGCCGATCCCGGGGGGCTCGACTAGACGGTTTCGGTTATTGCGCTAGCCCGATGTCCGGATGGTCGGGCTTCGGGGCGCTCCCTAGACTTGTGAGCAAAACAAGTGGCAGGGAGAACACCATGCGCAGTATCGATACGGGCCGGCCGAGCCGCCGGCTGTTTGCCGGCCTCGTCCTGACGGGGGCGGCCCTTCTTGCATCGGGCGGCGGCCTGGCACAGGCGGCTGACGCCGCCACCGTGGAGCGCGGCCGCTACCTGGCCCGGGCCGGCGACTGCGTGGCCTGTCACACGGCAGACAAGGGGGTGGAGATGGCCGGTGGGCGGAGCCTGGAGACCCCCTTCGGCAAGCTCTACTCCACCAACATCACCCCGGACCGGGAAACCGGTATCGGCAAGTACAGCTTCGAGCAGTTCGACCGGGCCATGCGCAAGGGCGTGGCCGCCGATGGCCACAACCTCTATCCGGCGATGCCCTATCCGTCCTACGCCCGGCTGACGGCGGAGGACATGCGGGCGCTGTACGCCTACCTGATGCAGGGCCTGGCGCCGGTCAAGCAGGCCAACAAACCCTCGGACATGCGCTGGCCCTTCAACATGCGCTGGGGCCTGTCCCTGTGGAACTGGGCCTTCCTCGACGCGACGCCCTTCACGCCGGATGCCAAGAAGGACCCGGTGTGGAACCGGGGTGCCTACCTGGTCCAGGGCCTGGGGCATTGCGGTGCCTGCCACACGCCGCGGGGGCTGGCCTTCCAGGAGAAGGCCCTGGGCGACGCGGGGCCGAAGGGCCGCCACTTCCTGGCCGGGGAGACCGTGGAGCACTGGCGCGCCCTGAGCCTGCGCGGCTTGTGGACGGTGGAGGATACGGCGCTCTTCCTGAAAACCGGGCAGAACCGCTTCGCCGCGGCGTCAGGCAACATGGCCGAGGTCATCCTGCATAGCACCCAGCACCTCCGGGACGAGGACCTGACCGCCATCGCCACCTACCTGAAGGCCCTGCCTCCGGGTGAGAACGAACTCCCGGCTCCCGCCGTGCCCCGCAAGGTCGTGGCCGGCATGCTGCCCGAGAAGCTTTACAGCAGCCGCGGCGGCCTGGGTTATGTGCAGTTCTGCGTGGACTGCCACCGCCAGGATGGGAGCGGTGTGCCCAAGGTCTTTCCGCCTCTGGCCGGCAACCCGGCGGTGACGGCCAAGGACCCGGCCACCTTGCTGCACATCGTCCTCACGGGCGGGCAGACGGTGGCGACTGCCGCTCACCCGCGGGCCTTCGCCATGCCCGGCTTTGCCAGGCTGAAGGATGCCGAGTTGGCCGAGATCCTGAGCTTCGTGCGGGCCAGCTGGGGCAATGGGGGCGTCCCGGTGGGGGCCGATCAGGTCAGGAAGATGCGCGCCGCCCTGGACCCGAAGGTCGACACGAGCGCCTTCGAAACGCCGCGCCTGGCCGACATGCTGGGCAGCCCCAAGGCCCAGCAGCTGGTGCGAGGCATGCGCCTGCACCTCGAAACCCGTGATCTCCTGCCCCAGCACGTGGGCAATGCCCTCAACTGTACGAGCTGTCACCTCAATGTCGGCACGGTGGCCGACGGTTCGCCCTTTGTCGGTGTGTCGGCCTTCTTCCCCAGCTACGCCCCGCGGGCGGGGCGGGTGATCACCCTCGAGGACCGCATCAACGGCTGCTTCAAGCGCTCCATGAATGGCAAGCCGCTGCCACCTGATTCGCCCGACATGAAGGCCATGGTGGCCTACTTCGACTGGATGAAGCGCGAGACCAAGCCGGAAGACAAGGTGCCGGGGCGTGGCGTGGGCAAGATCGACCGCACGATCCAGCCCAACCCGGAGAACGGCAGGAAGGTCTATGCCGACCAGTGTGCCGTGTGTCATGGCTCGGACGGAGAGGGCCTGCGCCAGGCGGACGGCCGCTATGTCTATCCGCCGCTGTGGGGCGACGCCTCCTTCAATATCGGCGCTGGCATGGCCCGCACCTACACGGCGGCGGCCTTCGTCAAGCGCAACATGCCGATCGGCTTTCACGGCAGCTTCCCCCTTGGCCAGGGCGGGCTGTCGGACCAGGAGGCGGTGGATGTGGCCGAGTACTTCAGCCACCAGCCCCGCCCTGATTTTCCCGAGAAGGTGAAGGACTGGCCGAAGGACAAGAAGCCGGCCGACGCCCGTTACTGACCAGACGACAACAAGAGATCACCCGACCCCAGGAGTCATCCATGTTTGCATCCCCCAAACGCGTTGCGGCTTCGGCCCTGTGCCTGTCCGCGTCACTGCTGACGCTGTCGATGCCGGCCCGTGCCGCCGATGGCGAGGCCATCATCCAGAAAGGTGGCGCCAACCCGGCGGCCATGCCGTGCATGAGCTGCCACGGTGCCGACGGCAAGGGCATGGCGGCAGGCGGTTTTCCGCGCCTGGCCGGCCTGCCCGAGGCCTACATCGCCAAGCAGCTCGCCGACTTCAGGGCCGGCCGGCGCGAGAACCCGCTGATGCAGCCCATCGCGCAGGCACTCGACGATGCGGAGGTGGCGGCTGTGGCCAGGGCCTATGCGGCCTTGCCCAAGGTCCAGGTCAAGGCCGGACCGGCGGAGCGGCCCAAGGAGGGCAGCGGTGCCTGGCTGGCCTTGCGGGGGGCCTGGGAGCGCAGTATTCCCGAGTGCACTCTGTGCCACGGCCCCGCCGGAGTCGGGGTTGGGGACGCCTTTCCGCCCCTGGCCGGTCAGTCTGCGGAGTACATCGAGGCCCAGCTGCGGGCCTGGCGTGGCACCCCGGCCCGCTTGGCCGGCAGGAAGGGCAAGGCCGTGGCGGCCATTCCGCCCACGCGCCGGAACGACCCCAACGGCTTGATGCAGCATGTCGCAGCCGACTTGAGCGAAGCGGAGATCAAGGCGGTTGCCGCCTACTTCGCCGGCCTGGGAGAAAGCACGGAGCCTTTCGATGCCAGCCAGCACCGTCTGCGCTGAAGCGCAGCCCGCGCCCTTGACCCCATCCCCCGCGAACGACCCCGGAGCCGCCACCATGCCCATTACTTTCCGCCGGCTGACCGCCGCACTGCTGCCGCTGCTGGCCGTCCACGCGATGGCGGCCGACAGCCCCCGCAATGCCCGCCTGGACGACCAGACCCAACTTCCCCGGGCCCCGGCACGCCCGGCCGGCAAAGCGTATTTCCAGCCCCCGGCCGAGGCTGACATCCCGAGCAACGCCTACGGTGATCTGGTACGCCGCGGGCAGGACCTGTTCATGAACACGAAGGCGCTGGCGCCGGAGTACGTGGGTAACGAGATGAACTGCGTCAATTGCCATATCGACCGGGGCCGCAAGGCCAACTCCGCGCCCTTGTGGGCGGCCTATACGATGTATCCGGCCTTCCGCAAGAAGAACAACAAGGTGAACACCTTCGTCGAGCGCATGCAGGGCTGCTTCCAGTTCAGCATGAACGGCAAGGCGCCGGCCGCCGACAGCGAA
>CALBTT010000154.1 GCA_937967645.1 uncultured Zoogloea sp. | reverse complement strand
TGCACAACGACGTGGGCATGCGCGTGGCCGACTACCCGACCATCCAGGACTACGTGGGTGAGTGCCTGATCGACACCAATGCCAGCCGCAGCTATGTGTACCTGGCCGCCAAGGCCCTCGACGACCTGACCAACAACTGCGACTGGTCCGCTCACAAGGAGATCGCCCACCTGCCGCGTACCGGCATCCTCAACTGGCTGTGGCAGGTCAAGTTCTTCTCCTCCAAGAACGTCACCCATGTGGTGGACAAGATGCTCCACGCCTGCGGTGGTACCGGTTACAAGCCGGCCCTGGGCATCGAGCGCCTGCTGCGCGACGGCAAGGCCGGCTGGGTGATGGGGCCCACCAACGAGGTGCTGCGCCAGTTCGTCGGCAAGGCCGCGCTGCTCGGCTTCGAAGTGCTCGATTACTGGAACCAGGCGGTCAATCAGCGCGTCCTCAACAATGAGCTGAAGAAGATGAGCAAGGAAGAGAAGGCGGCCTTCGCCACCAAGCTCCTCACCGAGGCACAGTAAGCCCGCCACGCCGGCACCCACGCACTGCACCGCGGTGCCGGCCAAGATATTCTGGAGGCCTCATGCCCACCTCAAATCACCATTCCGCGCCCTTTGACGGGCGCCTGTTCCGCCGGGTGCTCGGCCTCTTTCCCACCGGGGTCACGATCGTCACCACCTGGGACGAGGCCGGCCGGCCGGTGGGGGCCACCGTGAGCTCCTTCAACTCGGTATCCCTCGACCCGCCGCTGGTGCTGTTCAGCCTGGCCAAGACCATGGCCTGCTGCGACGCCTTTGCCGCAGGCGGGCCGATCGCCATCCATGTGCTCGGCGCGGAGCAGGAGAGCCTGTCCAACCGTTTCGCCCGGGGCGGTGCCGACAAGTGGGCCGACCTGAACTTCGGGGCCCGCGACCACGGCGCGCCGCTGCTGGAGGGTGCCCTGGCCACCTTTGAATGCCGGCCCTACGCCCAGTATCCCGGCGGCGACCACACCATCTTCGTTGCCGAGGTCGAGCGCCTGCGCTTTCGCGACGGCGAGCCCCTGGTCTTCTGCGCCGGTGGCTACCGCCAGCTGGCCGAGCGGGAGGTCTGCGCGTGAATGACATCGTGCAGCCGCCCGGCGGCGAGCCGGAGGGCGACCCTTTCCTGCTGGAGGCCGAGTCCGCGGCACCGGCGCCCCAGGCTTTTCCCGAACCCCTGGCGGTGATCCGCGTCGCGGCCGCCACCGCCCGGGCCTTTCACGTGAAGGCCGGCCAGTACCTCCAGGTGATCGATGTGGACGGGCGGCAGTGCTCCGACCTGCTGGCCTTCGACGCCGCGGCGCTCGAGGCCGGCGAAGAGTGGGGCCTCGACCCCACCGTGACGCGCACCCTGGCCGGCGCGGCCTATCCGAGGCCGGGCCTGCATGCCAAGTACTTCGACGCGCGCATGCAGCCGCTGCTCGAGACGGTGCAGGACACCGTCGGCCGCCATGACGCCTTCGCCCTGGCCTGCACCGCCAAGTACTACGAGGACGCCGGCTTTCCCGGCCACGCCAATTGCAGCGACAACTTCAATGCGGCGCTGGAAGGCTTCGGCATCCGCCCGCGGGTGGGCTGGCCGGCCATCAACTTCTTCTACAACACCTTCATCCAGCCCTGCGGCAGCCTGGGCTTTGCCGAACCCTGGTCGAAGCCCGGCGACTATGTGTTGCTGCGGGCCCTCAAGGACCTGGTGGTGGCAGTTTCGTCCTGCGCCGACGACATCGATCCGGCCAACGCCTGGCAGCCCACCGACATCGAAGCCCGCGTCTATGACGCCGCCCATTCCTTCCCCCGCGCGATGGCCCACCGCATGACGCCCGACTCCCCCGCTCGCCTGACCCGCAAGACCGGCTTTGCCCCGGTCACCGAGACGCTGACCCGCGACTTCATCGACTACAAGGGCTTCTGGCTGCCCAAGAGCTTCGTCGGCCACGGCCCGCTGGCCGAATACTGGGCTTGCCGCGAGAAGGTGGCGGTGATGGACCTGTCGGCCCTGCGCAAGTTCGACGTGACCGGCCCCGATGCCGAGACCCTGCTGCAGAAGGTGCAGACCCGCGACCTGCGCAAGCTGGCGGTCGGGCAGGTGGTCTACACGGCGGTGTGCCACACCCACGGCGGCATGATGGACGACGGCACGGTGTTCCGCCTGGGGCGCGATGTCTTCCGCTTCGTGTGCGGCGAGGACACCACCGGCCTGTGGCTGCGCGAGCAGGCTGCGGCGGCCGGCCTGGCGGTGCAGGTCCGCGATGCCACCGATGCCCTGCACAACCTGGCCGTGCAGGGGCCGCGCAGCCGCGAGCTGTTGCAGAAGATTCTGTGGACCGCGCCGGTGCAGCCCGCCATCAGCGAGCTGGGCTGGTTCCGTTTCACCGCCGCGCGCCTGGGCGGGCCCACCGGCATCCCCCTGGTGGTGTCCCGCACCGGCTATACCGGCGAGCTGGGCTTCGAGCTGTGGTGTGCCCCCAAGGACGGCCCCGCGGTGTGGGAGGCGGTGATGCAGGCCGGCGCCCCAATGGGCATCGTGCCGCTGGGCTTCGAGGCCCTCGACATGCTGCGCATCGAAGCTGGCCTGGCCTTCGCCGGGCAGGAGTTCTGCGACCAGACCGACCCCTTCGAGGCAGGCATCGGCTTCACCGTGGCCCTCTCCCGACCCGACGACTTCATCGGCAAGGCGGCCCTGGAGGCACGCAAGGCCCACCCCCGGCGCAAGCTGGTCGGCCTCGCCATCCGCGGCAACGAGGCGGCCAGCCACGGCGACGGCGTGTATGTCGGGCGGGCCAAGGTCGGCGAGATCACCAGCGCCGTGCGCTCCCCGGTGCTCGATGCGCAGATTGCCCTGGTGCGGGTGGACGTGGCCTATTCAAGCCTGGAAACGGCGCTGCAGATCGGGCAACTGGACGGGCACCGCAAGCGGCTGGATGCGACGGTGTGCGCGTTTCCGCACTACGACCCGACCAAGGCGCGGGTGCGGGCCTGAGTGGGGCGGGCTGATGCGTGCCGTGGCATCAGCATTCCTGCATCGAGAACACGGTGATGGCCCGGCAGGCACTGTCTTGCCGGGACTTTTCCCTCGCGTCTTTGCCAGGTGAAAGCCGTGGTTCGATTTTCTCGAACGCGGTGCTGAATCCGCCGACGCTTTGCCAGATTTCGTTGGACAGGGATGCCAAGCCAGTGGCGCAGTTGAGCGCTACCGATTGCTCGCTTTCTGTCTCCGGGCAGGCGCCCCAGGTGATGCTCAGGTCGCTCCTGCCCAGGCGGTGACGAACATCCAGATACTCGACGTTGTTGGCCTTCATCTCGGTGGTGATTTTCTGGATGAGCGTGGGTCCTTCGTTTGCCGCGGATTGGGTTAAGGTCGGCGCGACGCTGCATTGGAAGGACTTGGGGATGATGACGTTGGATTGGGTGTCCACGTGCCGGTGCAGGACGGAGATGTGCAGCTTGTCGTGGATGGTCCAGAGTGCATCGTCATTGTCGTGCCAGGTAACCAGCACTACGTCTTCCCAGGCTGATGACAGGAACATGGAGGGTTTGCACAGTCGTCCCGCTGCTTCCTCTTTCTGCACCTCCAGCAGCAGTGAGTACCATTCGGCCCGGTAGGGAAAGCGGATCAGGGTGATTCTGCCTATCTGGTCGGGTCTGCCTGCTTCGATGCCATCGCCGAGCACCTGCAGGACGACCCGGGGCTTGGTGAGGATGCTGGGTAGATCCTGCGGATAGTGGTCTCTTTCGGTGGGGGTGGAGCCATTTGTGTAGGTGGCGAAGTGGTAGTCACCGATGAGGTGGTGGAAGCTGACCTTGCGTTCGATGCCATGCTGGTTCATGACCGCATCGTTGGCGCGGTGGATATAGGTGCTGACGCGCGAAACTGCGCTCAGGTAGGGCGACGAGGGGCCAGGGGAGTCGGTCTTGACGATCTCCGCGGCCCTCAGGGCGCCGAGGGACAAGGTGCCGACCTTGACGGGCGATGCGTTTTGAAATCGTCCTTGAGTGGCGTCATCCGGGGGAATTTCACAGATCGCACAGATCAGCTCGTCGGCCTGGATTTGAAGCTCCCGGTGATAGGCCAGCAATGTGCTGTTGGTGGTGGCCAGCGCATTTCCAGGGCCCAGATTGAATATCGACTTTGACCTCAACGCTTTGCTGATCTCCGGATCGACTTCCTGGGATCTGGAGTCGCCGCCGCCGCGGAGGATCTGCTGTCGCCTTGATGCGAAGTCGCTGAGCGTGTCGTGGCTGTCGTTGCTGTGGGGGGCCGGGAGTGCTGCCACATCGCTTTCCACCATCGAGATGCGCGCCAGATACCATTCCAGGGCCAGCCGGAATGCCGTGGATCCATCATGGCGCTTCCAGTTTGCAAAGGTGTCGGTGAGGCGGCGGCTGTCTTCCTCACTCCATTGCCGGATCTGCTTTCTTGCGATCTCGCTGGATACCCGGAGCCGGGTGTCGAGGGCGATGTTCTCGAGCCTCTCGGTGGCGAAGGGCCAGGGTGTCGCGGTGGTCTGGAATTCTTGAGCCAGGTAGGCGGAGACCCGCGAGTCCACCGCATTCCTGCAGACGCCGGAGACCACGTTCATGCTTGATACATGGCGGTTGACGCGTAAATCAGGGATGGAAGGGGCGAGGTAGCGCCAGATCGTTTCGAAGACCCAGTTGTTGAGTTCGCCGCGGTAGGCCCACAGTTTTTCGTGCTCAAGCGAGGTGTCTCTCTGTTTGAAGACATCCTGCCCCGAGGCTTGCCAGACACTGAGCAGGGTGTTCACGCTCTGGCAGAAGGCCTGGGATGCGTCGTCGAGGTAAAGGGTCTCACACAGGCGGGTGGCTACGTGCAGGCGGGCTTCCCAGAAGTAACTCTCGGTTTTCTCGGGAATGGCTGCCTCGAAGATCTTCTTGTTGTCGTCGGCCAGGGTGTCCAGCGGAAAGATCTGGTCGCTGTGCAGGTCTTCGTGGCTGAAGTAGCTTCGTCCGGTGGCGGCGAAGAGCTGCAGGGTCAGCGCGGACAGGTAGGCACGCCCCGACAGGGCGATGGACAGCGCATCGGCCCAGATCTCCTCGGTGTAGTGATCCCAGAAGTTGTCGTAGTCGGTGTCACTGCTGATTCCAGGCTTCGAGAGGGTTTCATAGGCATCCCTCCGGTTGAGGAAGAACTCGCTGTGGTCCGCTTTGGCTTCGGCATCGCTGGGGAAGTGGAGGTGAGCGGTCTCGTGATATAGCAGGGGGAAGAGCACCGGCTGCTCGAGATAGAAGTAGGCGCTCCGGATCATTCCGAAGCGGAGCTTCCGTCCTTCCGAGCCGTCGTCCTTGATCACACGGTGGACTGCCTCGCTCAGGGAGAAGGCATGGGCCATGCTGGTGGAATGGTGGGCCCAGGTGTGGGTGATGGAGACCCGCGGGGCCTTGTCGCTCTTGTCCTTGTTGCGCAGACGGGCGACCAGGATCGAGGATTCCCAGTTGACATGCCTTGCGTAGCGCGCCAGGAAGTCGCCCTGCAGGCCCGAGTTCCAACGGCGTAGCAGGATGGGGGCGGGCAGGCTGCCGGCGCGGTTCTCCTGCATCTGGATGATCTTTTCGTGGGCATGTTCGAGGATGCCCGTGTAGGCGGTGAAGCTGGTGTCGATGTAATAGCCCCGGGTGGCGAGGAACCAGAACAGGCTGGCCATGCTCTCTCCGCGGGCGGCGGCTTCCGGGCGCAGGCAGGCGACGGCGGCGCTGTAGCGGCGTGCCAGGACCGCCTGGTTTTCGACCAGCCCGACGATGGCGGCGCCCAGCGTGTTCCAGAGGCTCAGCAGGGCCCGCTCGCGGGGCTTGGAGCCTGCATATTCAGGAAAGTCGACGAAGCCGAGCACGACCGGACGCTCAAAGCCGGCGCTCGCCAGCCGTTGCAGGATGTCAGGTGAAAGACCTGATCTGGCATCTTTGTCCGGCTTGGAGAAGTACTTTGCCAAAGGGTGCCTGGAGGGCAGCAGGCCGAAGACCGTATTCTGGAGATGAGCGGATTCCTCGATCAGGATGTTGATCCGGGTGTTGGCATCGGAATACAGGAACCACAGGTTCCCCAGCAGGGTATGGGTGTCGGACGGGCTCATTTGATGAGCTGCAGCAGAGTGAGGAGGATCACCACCATGGCGGTGGCCACGATCTTGACGACGTTTTCCACGTCGGGTCCGAAAGTGGCGATCGGGTCATCGAAGCTGGTGGTGCGCAGTTCCTCCCAGACCACGCCGTTGTGGGTATCGGGCACAGCCATGAAAAGCGGGCAGTTCAGGAAGGGGTGCCGCTTGCAAGCGGCCTCCCAGCGGGTCAGGCCAAGGATCCTGCGTCGATGGAGGCTGGTGGCTACCGCGGCCCAGACCAGAACGGCGATGCCCGCGACGAGGGGAAATTGCGTGTTCAGCGGGGAGCCGTCTGGACGGAAGAAGCCGAACCAGGTGAGCAGGAGGACGCTGGCCAGCATGAGGATGTAGAGGAGGATCGACCCTCGGTTCAACAGGCCCCCGATCCGGTAGACCTCACCGCTCCGCCTGCCGCTTTCCGAGCGCAGCTGGCGAGCCAGTGAGAAGTACAGCAGGGACCAGTAGTCGGGCAGGGCGTCGGTCTCGAAACGGCTCTTCCGGTCGAACTGGGTGCTCAGTGTGTCGGAGTGAAAGTACTGGTTGGCAAAGCCTGGGGAGGGTGTCTTCACGTCCCCTCTGCCACGCTGTGGGAGAGGTTGCGGTTTGTCGCCGTGCCAGAAGGGGTTGTAGCGGGAGTGGGCATTCCAGCTCAGGAGTCGAACCGCAAAGACGTGCTCCTTGCCGGACAGGGTGTCGCTTCTCTCTACGAAGGGGAAGGGCTCACCCGCGTGGAGAAAACATACTGAGATCTTGCAGATGGGCGAGGCTGAATAGAGCAGGAAGGCGATGATCAGGGAGGCAACACATCCTGTGACGACGGCATCGGTAAGGGGCTGGTCGTAGCTTGCCAGTATGACTGCTGCAGTGACGCCGCTCAGGACGGCAATGAGCAGGGAGCCGACCAGCCTTGGGCATAGCGTCGAGCCCAGGTCGAGTATGCGTGGCGGGCCGCTGAACAGGCCGGCCAGCAGGTCGCGCGCCGGCTTGGAAAGCCAGGATCGGACGCGATTCATGATGATGTGTCGCGTAAAGAATGTTTCGAACGTGATCCAGTTCTTGCGGGGGGCCGCGCTGGTAACGGAGGAGCGGGCTGTGTGCGTCGGACCGCAGCGACCCTCTGGATAGAACCAGATATATGTCATGGGCATTTTCTGGGGCGTAAAAAATGGGGTGCAGCGCACCCCATCCGGGACGTGTATCGATCAGCCGCTGTAACCGATGCGCACGCGCCTGGGCTGAGAGCAGCTGTGGGCAGTGGTTACCCTGTAGGAGGAGGACGGGCGAAGATCCTGTGGGAACACCGGGAAATTCTCTAGGGACGAAAGGGCTCTTCCCTGACGGGCCAAGCCGTGCTCCAGTTGCCGGAACTGTTCGTCCTGACGTTTCATCCGGTCGGTCATGTCCTGCCTTAGTTGCTGGAACTGTTTGTCCTGGCCTTTCATCCGGTCGGTCATGGCCTGGCTGAGTTGCTGGAACTGTTCGTCCTGGCGTTTCATCCGGTCGGTCATGTCCTGGCTGAGTTGCTGGAACTGTTCGTCCTGACGTTTCATCCGGTCGGCCATGGCCTGGCTGAGTTGCTGGAGTTGTTCGTCCTGGCGTTTCATCTGGCCGGTCATGGCCTGGCTGAGTTGCTGGAGTTGTTCGTCCTGGCGTTTCATCTGGCCGGTCATGGCCTGGCTGAGTTGCTGGAACTGTTCATCCTGGCGTTCTATCTGGTTGGTCACGTCCTGCCTTAGTTGCCGGAACTGTTCGTCCTGACGTCCTACCTGGTTGGCCATGTCCTGCCCCAATTGCTGGAACTGTTCGTCCTGGCGTTTCATCCGGTCGGTCACGTCCTGCCCTAGCGCCTGGAACTGGCTTTCCAGGAGTTTCACCTGGCCGGCCACGTCCTGCCCCAGTTGCTGGAACAGTCTTTCCTGGCGGTTCATCTGGCTGTCAAGGGCGCCCAGCCGCTGGAGAATGGCGTTGAGCTTGTCGTCGTCAGTGTTGTTCATTGTTTCCACTTCCGGAGGCCAGTAGATGCGCGGGCCGTGATGCGGCTGAATTTGCATACCCAAGATGGGGTTTATACGCCCTGTGATTTGCTGATGTCAACCTCGGGTTTGTCAGTGATTGATTGACAAGTGACTGATTTCAAGCTTTTTTGCTGGTTGGTGGAGTCAATTGGCATGCGGCTCCTGGCTTCCCGGAGGGTAGGGTTAAGGACCGGAGTTGGGCCGTCTGGCGAAGGCCCACAAGAAGAGGGTAGGTCGTCGCTAGCATGACTTCACCTTCATCAAGGCTTCGGGACGTCGTCAGCGGGTATAAGTAAGCCCGCCTGCCACCCGGGAGCCTTGAATGAACACCCCCACCCAGACCCTCCGCGTCGTGTTTGCCGCCAGCGCCCTCGCGGGCTCCGTCATTCTGGTGCTCTTTGTGCGGGGCCGGGCGGAGTGGACCAACGCGTTCTGGCTGCAACTCCTGTTTGCATCCCTGGCCCTGTGCGCGGGGATCTGCTTCCTTACCTTCCGTAGAGGCCGATTGCGGCTGGCGGCGGTGCCGCTGTGGTCCTTCATCGGCCTGTTCCTGCGCCAGCTTGCGCTGGTTTACGCGGGTCTGGCCATCGCCATCACGGCGCTCGCGCTGGCGATCATCTATGCCATCACGCGATCGGGGCCGAACGCGCTGGCCCTGGCTGTCCTCGCTGGGCTCTGGCTGGCCCTGTGGCTGGCGCCCGGCCTGGCGTCCCTGACAAGCTGGCGGATCCTGCGGAAGAGGGAGGCTACCAGGGCCTGAGCCGCCGAGTCCCTTGAGCAGCCAGGTGCTTGCGTCAGGGGCGCTCGTCGCGTTCAGCCTCCCACGCCTCGGCAAAGCTCTCGAAGGCCTCCCGGGTCAGCGGCGGGCTGAACAGGTAGCCCTGGTAGGCGGGGCAGCCCAGGCCTGCCAGGAGGTTCCGCTGCATGTGGGTCTCGACGCCTTCGGCGATGACGCTCAGGCCCAGGTTGCGGGCCAGGGCGACGATGCTGCGGGCGATCACCGCGTCGTTGGGGTGGACGTGCAGGTCGCGCACGAAGGACTGGTCGATCTTGAGCTGGTCGAGGGGCAGGCGCTGCAGGTAGGCCAGGGATGAGTAGCCGGTGCCGAAGTCGTCGAGGGCAAAGCTGATGCCGCGGGCGCGCAGGGCGGTCATCTTGGCGATCACGTCTTCCAGGTCATCGAGCAGGAGGCTCTCGGTCAGTTCCAGCTTGAGCTTGTTCGGGTCGGCGCCGCTGCGGTCGAGGACGGCGCACACCTGCTCGACGAAGTCCGGCTGGCGGAACTGGCGGACGCTGACATTGACGGCGATCACCAGGTGGGCGCGGGTCGGCAGGGCGGACCATTTCCTGAGCTGGTGGCAGGCGGTTTCCAGTACCCACAGGCCGAGGGGATGGATCAGGTGGGTTTCCTCGGCCAGCGGGATGAAGCGGGCAGGCGTCACCAGGCCCAGGCGGGGGTGCTGCCAGCGCACCAGGGCCTCGGCCCCGATGATGGCGCCGTGTTCATTCACCTGGGGCTGGTAGTAGAGGCGCAGCTCCTGCTGCTGCAGGGCAATGCGCAGTTCCTTCTCCAGGGTCGCCCGGGCGCTCACGGCGGCCTGCATTTCCGGATCGAAGAAGCGCATGGTGTTGCGTCCGGCCGCCTTGGCACCATACAGGGCGAGGTCGGCCCGCTTCATCAGTTCGTCGCTTTCCCCCTCATGGTCGGCGAACAGGGTGATGCCGATGCTTGGCGTGCAGTGGTAGTCGTGGCCGGCCAGATCGTAGGGGACGTTCAGGGTGGCGAGGATCTTGTCGCCGACGATGCGGGCCTGGGTGCCGGCCTCCGTGCTGGCTGCATGGAGGTCGTCGAGGAGCACCACGAACTCGTCGCCGCCCAGGCGGGCCACCGTGTCACCTTCGCGGATGCAGCTGACCAGACGCTGGGCGACCTGCTGCAGCAGGAGGTCGCCCATGTCGTGGCCGAAGGTGTCGTTGAGGGTCTTGAAGTTGTCCAGGTCGATGAACAGCAGGGCACCGTGGTGCTTGTTGCGGGCCACCATGGCCAGGGTGTGGCGCAGCCGGTCGAGGAGCAGGCGCCGGTTGGGCAGCTGGGTCAGCGGGTCGTAGAAGGCCAGGTTGCGGATCTCGCTTTCGGCTTCCTTGCGTTCGGTGATGTCGGTGAGCGAGGCCACGTAGTGGCTGGGGTTGCCATCGTTGTCGAGCACCGTGCTGATGGTCATCCACTCCGGGTAGATCTCCCCGTTCTTGCGGCGGTTCCAGATCTCGCCCTGCCAAGCGCCGGTGCTGTGCAGGCTGGCGTACATGGAGGCGTAGAAGTCGCTGTCGTGGTGGCCCGAGCGGAGCAGGCGGGGGGTCTTCCCGACCGCCTCGGCCTCGGCGTAACCGGTGATCTCGGTGAAGGCCCGGTTGACCCGCAAAATGGTGTTGCTGGCGTCGGTGATGAGCATCCCCTGCTGGGATTCGAAGGCGATGGCCGCGATGCGCAGGTCGATCTCGGTACGCCGGTGCGCGGTGATGTCGCGGCTGATGCCGAACAGGCCGGTGACCTTGCCGGATTCATCGAGGATCGGCCATTTGCTGGTGTTGATCCAGCCACGCCGGCCTTCGCCATCGTAGTAGGGGTCGGTCTTGTCGATCAGGGGCGTGCCGTCGCGGATCAGGGCGATCTCCTCGCCGTGGTAGATCGAGGCGGTGTCGGGGGGGAAGACCTCGAGGGTGTGCTTGCCGGTCAGGTCGCGCCAGCTGCGGTGCCCGGTGATCCTGGCGAGGGCCTGGCTGCAGAAGCGGAAGCGGCTGTTGGTGTCCTTGAAGTAGATGAAGTCGGTGGTGTTCTCGAGGAAACTCACGAAGTCCCGGTTGAGCTCGTCACGCTCGGCCTCGAGGCGGCGGCGTTCCGTGATGTCGGTGAGGGTGCCCACGTAATGGGTGGGGTGGCCCTGGTCGTCGCAGACGCTGGTGATGGTCAGGAAGTGGGCGTGGATGCTGCCATCCTTGTGGCGGTTCAGGATCTCCCCGGCCCAGGTGCCGTTGCGGGCCAGCTGCGCCCGGAGGTCGGCGTAGAAGGTGCTGTCGTGGAGCCCGGACTTCATGAAGTTCATGCTGCCGCCGATCACCTCCTCCGCGGTGAAACCGGTGATGGTGGTGAAGGCTTTGTTGATCCGCAGGACCCGGTAGGCGTCGTCGGTGACGACCATCCCCTCCTGGGATTCGAAGGCGATGGCCGCAACCCGCAGGCGCGCCTGGTCGGCCTCCCGCTCCCGGGCAAGGCGCTCGAAGCGCGCGAAGTAAAGCCCGCTCAGGGCGAGGCCAGCCAGCAGCACGATGGCGACGATGCCCGCCGAGCGGGTCGCCTCCTTGCGCCAGTTCTCGAGCATCTGCTCCTTGTCGAGGCGCACGACCAGCACGAAGGGATAGGCCCGTGAGGCCCGGTAGGCGGTGAGGGTGGTCCGGCCGTCGGGGCGCTGTTCCTCGAAGCTGCCGATCTCGGAGGTGGCGAGCCGCTTCAGGACCTCCTGGTCGGCGTCATGGCGGCCCGGTTGTGTCTGCTCGTCGGTGCTGAGCAGCAGCAGTCCGTCGTAGCGGAGCAACTCCACCGTGCCCCGCCGCGGGTCCACATGGGCGCTGTAGAAGTTGAGGAAGTAGTCGCCATTCACCGAGGCGGCTGCACTCTTCCAGCTTTCGCCGGACAGGCGCACATCGCGGATCACCGGGATGAAGCCTGACAGCGGTGCGCTGCTGCCGGGCTCGCGGCCGTCGTGGAAGTCGCGGCCGCTCAGCAGCGGGCCGACGCGCAGGATTTCGAGGGGTTCCGGGGCCGGGGGCAGGAACTGGTCCGTCGTCAGATGGACGCCCTTGTTGCGCGGGTCGGAGCTGAGATGGATCCGGCCCGTCGCGTCGAGGGTACTGATCGAGCGCAGGTAGGGGGCGTGGCGCAGCAGCCGGGACAGGCCGGTGCCGCCCAGCTTGTCGCTGGCGGCCTGCATCAGGCTGGTGTCGATGATGTTGAAGCTCTGGGTCAGGTGGTTCTCGAAGGTGCGGGCGCTCATCGCCGCACTTTCGAGATGGTGGGTGATGCGCTCCGCGCGCAGTCTCCACAGGGTGTAGCCGGTCGCGCTGCAGGCGCTGAAGGCGACGAGCAGCGTGACGATGGAAAAGAGGGCGCGCCGGCGGCGGCGAGCCTGCAGGGGCATGGTGCGGGCGGTCCTAGTTCTTGCTGGTGCCGGCGGGCACCGCAATGGGGTCGAGCTTGTGGCGCCGGATGGCGTCCATCAATTGACCGTTTCGGGTGGCGTCGGCAAGAAACTGCTCGACCCGTGCATGCCAGGGGTTGTCGCCCTGCTGCATGGCGTAGGCGTAGGGCGTCAGGTGATAGGTGGTGGTTGGCGCCACCAGGCGGGCCCAGTCGGTCGTTTCCAGCATGCGGCGGCTGAATGGGAAGTCGGTCATGAACACGTCGGCGCGCCCCGACTCCACCTCCTGCTCGCGCCCCTGGGTGGTGTCGGTGACCATCAGGGTGGCCTGGCGCAGTTTGTCCCGCATGATCGGTTCGTGCAGGGTGCCCTTGGCCACGGCGACCACCACACCGGGCTTGTCGATGTCGTCCCAGGTCTTGATCCGGCGGTTGCTCTTGGTGGTGATGGCGTAGATGTCGCTCATCAGGTGGGGGCGGGTGAAGCGCAGCTTATCGCTGCGCTGCGGGGTGATCCCGATGGCGAACATGGCGATGTCGCAGCGGTCCTGGGTCACGTCGCCGATCAGCTGGGCGAAGGAGCTGTCGACGAAACGCACGGCCACGTTCAGGTCGCGGGCGAGGGCCCGCGCCATGTCGATGTCGATGCCTTCCAGCTGCTGGGTCTTGGGGTTGCGATAGGAGATGCCGTAGTAGTCGGGCCAGATGCAGACCCGCATCTCGCGGGCGGCCTGTACCCGCTCGAGGTGCCCGGCCGCCTGGCCGGCACTGGCCATGACGATCAGCCCGACCGCCGCGAGCACGCGTTTCATTGTTGCTTTCCGGGCTGGGCGAAGGGGGCCATGGGCAGGACCAAAATGGGCAAACGATGAAAGGTCTGCGCATTCTATGCAAACAAGTGTGTCTGAGCCAGCCGCGACAACCCGGATCTGCGCAGCGGTGTGACCTTGTGCGCGGCCTTGCTGGCGGCTACATCACCTTGACTGCCCGCCCGATGAAGCGCACCGGACCCGTGGGCTTGCCGATGGGTGAGCCGCCGCGGGGTTCGAGGGTCAGCTCGAAGAGCTGGTTGGGCTGCAGGGCGGGCAGGGCGTCGAGGGGGACGCTCAGGCTGCGTCCCGGTGTCACCAGGCCGAGGGATACCGGACCCTTCCAGTCATCAGCCTTGGTCCAGAACTGCAGGGTCTTGTCGGCGGGAACTTCGACGGTGGCCAGCGGAATCAGCTCGACCCGTTGCGGCGAACTGGCCTGCACCACCCAGCCCGGTGCCCGGTCATCGGGGGCGACCAGCACCACCATGAAGCGGGTTGCCGGCGGGGGGTCGATGAGGCGGCCGGTGAGCACCGCGGCCAGGATCGCAGCCGTTGCAAAGCCACCGGCGGCCAGGCTGCGCCACAGGCGGAGGCTGCTCCAGCCTCGCCACCAGGCGGAGCCCCGCGGCGTAATGGCTCGGGGGCGGGCGTTGAGGCTGCGCTCGATGCGTTGCCACAGTCGGGGCGACGGGCTGAGCGGCTCGGCCAGGCCGGCCAGGGGCAGCAGGCGCTCTTCCCAGGCCAGCACGGCGGCACGTAGGGCGGCCTCATTTTCGAGGCGGGCCTCGACCTCGCGGCGGGCGGCGGCCGGCAGGGTGCCGAGCACGTATTCGCCCGCCAGTTCATGGATTTCCGGCGGGATGGCGCCGCGCGGTGCAGGGCTCATGACAGGCACTCCCGCAGGGCGGCCAGGCTGCGTTTGATCCAGGCCTTCACGGTGCCCAGCGGGGCTTCCAGGCGCCGGGCGATCTCGCTGTGGGAGAGGCCGTCCACATAGGCGTGAAGAATGCAGTTGCGGCGCACTGGCTCCAGGCGTTCCAGGCAGGTGCCGATGCGCCCGGCGCTGGCCTGCCAGGCAAAGGCATCGGCCATGTCCTGCCAGGCCTCCAGGGAGGCCCGGGCATCCAGCACGGTGGCGGTGTCGTCGTCCACCGTGATCTCGCGGCTGGCGTCGCGCACGGCGTTGAGGGCCAGGTTGCGGGTCACGCTGTAGATCCAGCCGCGGGCCGAGCCCAGGGCGGGGTTGAAGCTGGCGGCGCGGGTCCAGATACTGACGCAGGCGTCGTGCACGATGTCCTCGGCCAGGGCCCGATCCCTCACGATGCGCATCACCACGCCGAGCAGGCGCGCGCCTTCCTGCTCGTAGAGCTGCTGGAGGGCCGCAGGCTCGCCCGCGGCGCAGGCGAGGAGGGCGGCTTCATAGTCGAAATCGACGGGGGAGGTGGGCACGGTGAGGCGCTTTCGGGCGGACTGGCGGCGGATGCGCCGGCGACCGCCCGATTCTAACCGACGGCGCCGGGGCTTCAGGCCGGCTTCCAGAAGATGTAGTCGGCCTGGTAGGTGACGGTTTCCCGCTTGCCGCGGGTGTTCGCCGAGCACTCCGAGGCGGGTGCCACGCCACCCTTCAGGGCGACCCGCTGGATGTAGCTGACGCCGTTCAGGGCGCCGTTGCCGCTGGCCGGATTGGCCTTGACCAGCTGGAGGGGCAGGTTGCCGGCGCCGGACGGGGCGACGGCGACCTGGGTGCCGGTGAGCCTGGAGCCGTCGCCGGCTTCCCAGGTGGCCGGCGGGCCATAGTAGCTGCCCAGCACCTGCCCGGCTCTATCCCTCAGGACGGCCTTGGGGCCGACGAAGACCCACTCGGTCTGGCCGGGGGCGCCGGCCTTGTCGCGGCACTCGTAGGTGATGTCGCCACTGCCGACGGTCTCCCAGGCGACCTGGTGGCCGGCGGGCACCTTGACGGTGTCGGGCAGGCTGTCCTGGCTGAAGCGGGTAGCCATCGGCCCGGTGGTGGAACAGGCGCAGAGGGTCAGGGCGGACAGCAGGATGGCGGGGGTGGTTTTCATTTTTTCTCTCCGTAGGGAAGGGTTGGGGCGGGCAGCGCGACACGCTGCTGCTGTCACTACCCACGAAGAGGGCAAGCGGATGCACCGGATGCAAAAAATAGTCTGGCAGCCTTGCCGCCGCCAGGCTGCGCATCCGGTTCAGGCCGCAAGGGCGGCGGCGGCCAGCATCTCCCGGGCGTCGGCGCAGCGGGCCGGGGAGGGCGCGAGATCGGAAGAGCACACGTCTGAACTCCAGTCACGAATCACCCTCTCGT
>CALBTT010000153.1 GCA_937967645.1 uncultured Zoogloea sp. | reverse complement strand
GACCCCCGAGATCTACACTCTTTCCCTACACGACGCTCTTCCGATCTGGGGCGCTGCCGCCGGCGCGGCAGCCGGCCTGGTCATCGGCTCTGCAGCGGGGGCTGGCAATGCCGGGTACGCTGGCAGCGAAGCCCAGCGGGCCTACGACATCGCCTACCTGCAATGCATGTATGCCAAGGGCAACCAACTGCCCGGCAGCGCCTACCGGCAGCCGATCGCCCCGCCGCCACCAAGCTACGGCTACCCACCCCCACCGGCCCGCTGACACCGCCACGGGTGACTTCCCCTGCGCCCTCCGGCACAATCCGGGCGCAGGAGATCCGCCCATGAAATTCGACGTACTCGTAGTAGGTGCCGGCCTTGCCGGCGCCGCTTTGGCCGCGGCCCTCCGCGGCAGCCGCCTCAAGCTCGGTGTCGTGGAGACAAAGGCACCGGTCCGGCCGGCCGGCTGGGATCCCCGCATCTACGCCATCAGCGCGGCCAACGTGGACTTCCTGTCCTCGATCGGCATCTGGCAACACCTGGACCGCACCCGCATCGCCCCCATCTACGACATGGAGATCCACGGCGACGCGGGCGGCCGGCTGGACTTTTCGGCCTACGACTGCGGCCTGCGCGAACTGGCCTGGATCGTCGAATCCAGCCTGATGCAGATCGAGCTCTGGGAAACGATCAAGCGCCAGCACAACGTCACCCTGATCTCCCCCGCCGAGCCTGCCGCGCTGTCGATGGAAGCAGACTGTGCCAGCCTGACCCTGGCCGACGGCCGGCGCCTCGAAGCCCGCCTGATCGTCGCCGCCGACGGCCGAGACTCCTGGGTGCGCCAGGCTGCCGGCATCGGCGCACGTAATACGCCTTACGACGAGAAGGGCGTGGTGGCCAATTTCCGCTGCGCCAAGCCGCACCGCGACACGGCCTTCCAGTGGTTCCGCGACGACGGCATCCTCGCCTACCTGCCCTTGCCCGACCAGCACATGTCCATGGTCTGGTCGGCCCCGGACGCCCTCGCCGACGAACTGGTCGGCCTTTCCCCGCAAGCCCTGGCCACGCGGGTCGCCGAAGCCGGCGACTTCCGCCTCGGTGAGCTTGAGCTGGTCACCCCTGCCGCAGCCTTCCCCCTTCGCCTGATGCGGGTCGCCGAGGTCGTGCAGCCTCGCCTGGCCTTGATCGGCGACGCCGCCCATGCGATCCACCCCCTGTCGGGGCACGGCATCAATCTGGGCTACCAGGATGCACAGGTCCTGGCCGGCCTGCTGGCCGACCTCGACCCCTGGCGCGACCCCGGCGAACTGCCCGTGCTGCGCGCCTACGCCCGCGCCCGCGCCGAAGAGACCGCCCTCCTCCAATACACCACCCACGGGCTGAACCGCCTGTTCAAGCCTGCCAACCCGCTGCTGTCCGGGATTCGCAATCTGGGACTGAACCTCACCAACGCCCTGCCTGTCGTACGCAATGCGCTGGTGCGCTACGCCATCGCAGGCCGTTTCTGACCACACCACCCACCCCGCCGCGCACACGAGCCGTGGCGGCACCGGAGACTCACCCCATGAAATTCCCCCTCGTCCGCAGCCTCCTCGCGACCGTTCTGCTGACTGCCAGCCTTGCCCAGGCCGCCGACGAAAATTCCGTCAAGAAAGGGCTGGAGAGCTTCCTCGACGCCCCCGCGGTGGAGAGCGTCAAGAAGACGCCCTATGGCGGCCTGTATGAAGTCGTCCTCAAGTCGGGTGAATTGCTCTACACCGATGGCAACGTGAGCTTCATCATCGACGGCAGCCTGATCGATGCAAAGACCCGCAAGAACGTCACCCAGGCCCGCATGGCCCAGCTGATGAAGATCGATTTCGCCACGCTCCCCCTGGATCAGGCCATCAAGCAGGTGCGCGGCAATGGCAAACGGGTGATCGCCAGCTTCGAAGATCCGAACTGCGGCTACTGCAAGCGCCTTGCCAAGGATCTGGTCAACCTCAAGGACGCCACGATCTACACCTTCCTGTACCCCATCCTGAGCCCGGACTCCACGGAGAAGTCCAAGAACATCTGGTGCGCCAAAGACCGGGCCGGCGCCTGGAACGACTGGATGACCGCCGGCAAGGCACCGGCCGCCGCAGCAGCCAACTGCGACACCAGCGCCATCGACAAGAACGTGGCCCTCGGCCAGAAGATCAAGGTGAGCGGCACGCCCACCATCTTCACCGCCGACGGCAACCGCCTGCCGGGAGCCGTCCCCATGGCCCAGCTCGAACAGGCCATGGCACAGGCCGCCAGCAAGTAAGGCTCTTCCCTCAGGCCACCTCCCCCCCGGGGCGATGCGGACCGGCAACCGGCAGACACCGGACTGCCGGTCTGCCGATCAGGAAGCCCTGCATGAATTCCACGCCCGCCTCCTGAGCCACCTGCGACTGGGAGGGGCGCTCCACGCACTGGCAGATCGCCGAGGCCCCGATGCGACGAAGCTCTTCCGCCAGCTCCGTGACGATCCGCCTGGCGAGATTGAGATGTCCTGCGTGCCCGACCAGGCTCCGGTCCAGCTTGACGATATCCGGGGCCAGCGCCTCCAGGCGCTCCAGGGATGCCGTGTGGCGGCCGAAGTTGTCGATGGCGATGCGGTAGCCACGAGCACGGTAAGCCTCCAGGGCCCCAGCCAGCCGCGGCAAGGGATCGAACCCGTCATCCGGAATCTCCAGCACGACGCGCTCCGGAACCAACCCGCAACGCGCCAGAATCGCCTCGAACGCCAGGCCATGATTGGCGCGCACACTGCGCAGTAGCTGGGAATGCACGTTGAGGGCCAGGAATCCGCCCTCCTGGGCTTGCTGCTGCAGGAAATTGAGGATGTGCAGGGTCCGCACCCGGCGATCCAGCGCCACCAGCGACGGATCATCGGGCATGTCCAGATACACCGCCTGGGGCGGCAAGCCCACCCACGGCCCCTCGATCACGCGCAGCAGGGCCTCGTGCCCGACCACCCGACCGCTCCGGCAATCCACGATGGGCTGGAACAGCGTCCCGAAAACGCTGCCGGCCATCCGCGCCCTGACCTGGCCGTCGACGATCTCGAAGCACTCGTCACCCCCAGTCCCCTGAAGCAGGGGGCTTCGCGTGTTGAAGTCGTGCACGAGGTCGACGAGGGGCATGGCAGTCTCCTGGAGCCGGGCAGCCCGGCCTCCCCCAAGAACAAGACGGGTGTTCCACGATAGTCCGTGGACACCCACCCGCAAACCACGAATTTACGCAGAACTTATTACAGTCCCCGTCCCACCCGGCAAACAGAAGCTAGCGGGGCACCTGGTCACGGGGCCACAGCACCCACATCTCGCCCTTCTGGCGCATGCGCCCGGCCCGCACGCCGGCCTCGGCACCGAAGCCCCAGAAGAAATCCCCCCGCACTCCACCCTTGATCGCACTGCCCGTATCCTGTGCCAGCATCAGGCGGCGCAAGGCCTGGGTGCTGTTGGGCTGGGTGGTGGACAGGAACACCGGCGCGCCCAGCGGGATGCTGCGTGGATCAACCGCCATGCTGCGCCCCTCCGTGAGCGGCTGCCCGAGGGCACCGACCGGCCCATGGGCTGAGCTGGTGACCTCCCGGAAGAAGATATAGCTCGGGTTGGCGTTGAGCATCTCCTGCAGCCGCGCCGGATTAGCCCTGGCCCAGGCCTTGATGCCGTCCATGGAGGCCTGGTCGAGCTTCATCTCGCCCTTGTCCACCAGCCACTTGCCGATGGACTGATAGGGGTGGCCATTGGCGTCCCCGTAGGCCAGACGCAGCAAACTGCCATCCGGCATCTGGACCCGGCCCGAGCCCTGCACCTGCAGGAAGAAGAGTTCGACCGGATCCTCCGCATAGAGCAGCGTCTTGCCGGCAAACCGTTCCGGCATGCGGGCGATGTCGGCGCGGCTGTAGTACGGCAGCACCTTGTTGCCGACCAGCCGACCACGCACCCGCTGGCCTTTCAGGTCGGGGAAGACGTCACCAAGGTCGACGGTCAGCAGGTCATCCGGCACGCCCAGGACCGGCCAGGGATAGGCCTTGGAGCGGACCCGGCTGCCCTTGATCAGGGGCTCGTAATAGCCGGTGATCAAGCCCTCCCGCGAGCCGTCCGGATTGACGACCCGCCAGGGGCTGAAGCGGCTTTCGAAGAATCGGCGTACCGCGGTGGCCGGCGGGCGCTCGCCCATGCCCTTCGCCGCCTCGCAGACCGGCTGCCACAGGGCCTGGCGGGCCAGGGCCCGGCAGGACGCAAGGAAAGGCGGCCAGGCCTCCTCCACCGCGTCGGCCGACCAACCCGGCAGCTCCGACCAGTCGGCTGCCTGCAGCGGCCGGGCCAGCGGCAGGGGCGCAGGCGCACCGCCCACCGCGGGCAGATCGGAAGAGCGTCGTGTAGGGAAAGAGTGTAGATCTCGGTGGTC
>CALBTT010000152.1 GCA_937967645.1 uncultured Zoogloea sp. | reverse complement strand
GCGACCACCGCGATCTACACTCTTTCCCTACACGACGCTCTTCCGATCTGCCGCCGCCCGCCTCGAGGCGGAGCGCAACGAGGCGACCTTCGGCGCCACCCTGCTGGCCCTGCAGGCCGACGTGGCCCAGGCCTACTTCCTGATCCGCGAGCTGGACGCCGCCCAGGCGCTGTATGCGGACACGGTGAAGCTCCGCAGCGACGCCCTGCGCCTGCTGCAACGGCGCTTCGACGAAGGCGACATCGATGAGCTCGACCTGGCCCGGGCCCGCAGCGAGCTGGCCGCGTCGCGCTCCGAATCCCTCGGCCTGGCGCGCCAACGGGCCGTAGCCGAACATGCCCTGGCGATCCTGCTCGGCAAGTCGCCGGCCGAGTTCAGCCTGGCGGCCCAGCCGCTGACAAGGCTGGCCATCCCGGTGCCGGCGGGCCTGCCCTCGTCGCTGCTCGAACGCCGCCCCGACATCGCCGCGGCCGAGCGTGCCATGGCCGCCGCCAACGCCCGCATCGGCGTCGCCCAGACGGCCTGGTTCCCGCGCCTGGCCCTCACCGGGGCCCTCGGCTATGAGGCCGACAGTGTGGGCGATCTCTTCAAGTACGCCAGCCGCAGCTTCGTGCTGGGCCCCCTGGTAGGCACCGCCCTGAGCCTGCCGGTGTTCGACGGCGGCGCCCGTCAGGCCGGTCTGGATCAGGCCCGTTCAGCCTACGCGGAAGAGACCGCACGCTACCGCCAGACCGTGCTCCAGGCCTTCCGCGAGGTGGAGGACAACCTGGCCGGGCTGCGCCTGCTGGGCGCCCAGCACGGCGAGCAGGACCAGGCCGTGGCCGCCGCCGAGCGGGCCGCCCGGCTGGCCCGCCTGCAGTACCGCGAGGGCGCGGTCAGCTACCTCAACGTGCTGGATGCCGAGCGCAGCGTGCTGCAGCAACAGCGCACCGCCGTCAGCCTCGACGGAGAGCGGGCCCGCGCCACGGTGAACCTGATCCGCGCCCTGGGCGGCGGCTGGACACCCGCAGCGGCCCAGGCCGCCATCGAGACCGCCGGGCGCGGTGGCTAAAGCGGGCCGAATGCGCGCCAAAGCGCCTGCTGCTTTGCATCAGAAGGCTGAAGACCGATAAGCTACGGGGCTGACGGTCTTCAGCCCTGCCCATCATCATGTCCCCAGCCCTCCGCCTGCTGGCCGCCACCGCGGCCCTCACCCTCGCCCCCTTGCCCGCCCTCGCCGGCAAGACCCTCGATGCCATCAAGTCCCGTGGCCAGCTCGCCTGCGGGGTCAGCACGGGCGTCATCGGCTTCTCCGCGGCGGACAGCCAGGGTCAGTGGAAGGGCCTGGACGTGGACGTCTGCAAGGCCATCGCCGCCGCCGTGCTGGGCGATCCGAACAAGGTGCGCTGGGTGCCCCTCAGCTCCCAGCAGCGCTTCACCGCGCTACAGTCCGGCGAAGTGGACATCCTGTCCCGCAACACCACCTGGAGCCTGACCCGGGACGCCGGCCAGGGCCTGCACTTCGCCGGCGTCACCTACTACGACGGCCAGGGCTTCCTGGTGGCCAAAAAGACCAAGGTGAGCAGCGCCAAGCAGCTGAAGAACGCCGAGGTGTGCGTGCAATCGGGCACCACCACCGAAAAGAACCTGAGCGACTTCGCGCGCAGCCAGGGCATCAAGATCAAGCCGGTGGTCTTCGACAAGTTCGAGGCCTCCCTCAAGGCCTTCTTCAGCGGCCGCTGCCAGGCCTACACCACCGATGCGTCAGCCCTGGCCTTCATCCGCGCCAAGGAAGCCCCCAACCCGGACGACTACCTGGTGCTACCCGAGCTGATCTCCAAGGAACCCCTCGGCCCGGCCGTGCGGCGCGGCGACGACGAGTGGTTCGCCATCGTCAAATGGACGGTCAACGCGCTGATCGAGGCCGAAGAGCTGGGCATCACCCAGGCCCGGGTGGACAGCCTCAAGTCGTCCGCCGACCCGTCGGTGCAACGCTTCCTCGGGGTGGGGGAAGACCTGGGCAAGAACCTCGGGCTGGACCGGGACTGGGCCGGCCGCGCGATCAAGGCAGTGGGCAACTACGGTGAGATCTTCAACCGCAACCTGGGGGCCGACTCGCCCCTCAAGCTGCCCCGTGGCCTCAACGCCCAGTGGAACAAGGGCGGCATCCTGTACGCCCAGCCCCTGCGCTGAGCCATGCCCGGACGCCGCCGCAGCGCCTGGCTGGCCCAGGCCCTGACCCTCGCCGCCGTGCTGGCGCTGGCCGGACTGCTGGCAGCCACCACGGCCGGCCATCTGCAGGAACGCGGCATCCGCAGCGGCTTCGACTTCCTGCTGGAGCCGGCGGGATTCGCCCTCGGCGAGAGCCTGCTGCCCTTCGAACCGGGCGACAGCACCCTGCGGGCCTTTGCCGCCGGCCTGCTCAACACCTTGCGGGTGGCCCTGCCCGCTGCGGCCCTGGCCCTGCTGATCGGCATCGCCGCCGGCTTCGGCCGGCTCGCCGACAACCCGCTGCTGCGCGGGCTGGCCACGGCCTTCGTGACGGGCGTGCGCAACCTCCCCCTGCTGCTGCACCTGCTGGCCTGGTATTTCATCCTGACGGATCTGCTCCCGCCGGGTGACGCCCCCCTCAACCCGCTGCCCGGCGTCTTCCTGAGCAAGTCCGGGTTGGCCCTGCCCTGGTGGGGAGAAACCGGATTCGAAGTTCCGGAACCCGCCGGCTTCGGCTTTGAAGGCGGTGCCAACCTGACGCCGGAGTACCTGGCCCTGCTGATCGGTCTGTCGATATACAGCGCCGCCTACATCGCCGAGACCCTGCGCGGGGCAGTGCAGGCCCTGCCCCCCGGCCAGCGTCTGTCCGCCCTCGCCCTGGGCATGAGCGCGCGCCAGACCTTCCTGCTCGTGCTGCTGCCCCAAGCCTGGCGGGCAGCCCTGCCGCCGGTGACCAGCCAGCTTCTCAACCTGCTCAAGAACGCCTCCCTGGCGGTGGCCATCGGCTACCCCGATCTGGTCTCGGTGGCGGGCACCAGCCTCAACCAGACTGGGCGTGCGCTCGAATGCCTGAGCATCGTCGTGGCCGTCTATCTCGCCCTGTCCCTCGTCGCGGCGGCGATCAGCCACCGTCTGGAAGCGCGCCTGTTCCGGGAGCAAGGGCAATGAGCCCCGCCCGACCACCCGAAGTGGCGCGCACCGCAGCCCCTCAGGGCCGCGCTGATCTGGCGAACCTCGGCCGCCTGCGCCGCGCCCTGTTCGGCGATCCGCTCAACGCCTTGCTGAGCCTGGGCGTAATGGCCCTGCTGGCCTGGAGCCTCCCCGCGCTGCTGCGCTGGGCCGTGCTGGAGGCACAGTTCAGCCCGGATGTGGGCGCCTGCGAGGCCCTGGATCACCGCGGCGCCTGCTGGGGCGTGGTGGCGGAGAAAGCCCGCTTCATCCTGCTTGGACGCTATCCGGTCGAACAGGCCTGGTGCCCGATCCTGGCGGCCCTGCTGATCGTCGGCGGCTGGCTGGGGGCAGCGTCCGGCCGCCTGCCCGGAGCGGCCGTGGCCACCGGCCTGCTGCTGCCTCCCCTGCTCGCCTGTGCCCTGCTGGGCGGCGGCTTTGCCGGGCTTGAGGCCGTGCCCACCGAGTTGTGGGGCGGCCTGCCCCTGACCCTGCTGCTGACCGGGGCCGGCCTGGCCGGCGCGCTGCCGCTGGGCATCGCCATCGCCTACGGGCGCCGCTCGTCCCTGCCCCTGCTGCGCGCCCTGCTCACCGCGGGTGTCGAGCTGGCACGGGGCATTCCGCTGGTGGCCGCGCTCTTCATGGCGTCCTTCCTGCTGCCCCTGTTCTTCCCGGAAGGCGGCGGGCTGGACATGCTGTGGCGGGTGCTGATCGCCATCGTACTGTTTGCGGCGGCCTATCTTTCGGAGATCGTGCGTGGCGGGCTGCAGGCCTTTCCCGAGGGGCAGCGGGATGCCGCCGCGGCCCTGGGTTTCGATGCCTGGCAGACCGAACGCTGGATCGTCCTGCCCCAGGTGCTCAGGCAGGTGGCGCCATCGCTCGCCAACAGCGGCATCGCCCTGTTCAAGGACACCTCCCTGGTCACTGTGGTGAGCCTCTATGAGCTGACTGGCTCCCTCGGCCTGGCCCTCGCCGGGGATGCCCAATGGCGCCCCTTTTACCTGGAGGCCTGGCTGTTCATAGCCGCCATTTACTGGATCGGCTGCAGCCTGATCGCACGTCTGGCACGCCTGGCGGCGCGCGGCGCGGGGCCCGCTCCGACACCGTCCGTCAACGCCCCTTAGCCGGTCGCTGCGGCAATCGGAGCGTTTGGCGAATCACGCCCTCCCTGCCGGGCCAGCCAGGCGGAGAACCACACGGTGACCCTGTGCTGCCCGCCCATCAGGACGCCCGCTTCGCCGCCCATCTGCGCCGCCAGGTGGCGCAGATGCAGGAGACGCAGGCCGAACGGCCCGAAGGTCCCCGGGGCGCCTCCCGGCTCGGCGTCCTTCATCAGCTGCTCGAGCAGTCCCGGCGCCAGACCTGCCGCACAAGTCTCCAGCCGGAACTCCACCAGCACCCCGAGACGGCTCTCCCTGGCGCCGCGCACCTCCAGCGTGAGCTTGCCATGCCGGGCCAGACCCACACCCTGGGCAAGCAGGCTGTGCAGGGCGTGGATGATGCGCGCTCCATCACCGAGCAGGCATGGAGGCAGCGGCGCCAAGTCCACGTGGAGTTGGGCGGACCGCGCAGCGGCTGCCGGGGCATGGCTGGCGACGACGTTGCCGACGAGTTCATCCAGGGCCACCCGGTCCACCTCCAGGGGTAGGGCCTCAGCGCTCGCATGGGCATCCACACCGGCATGGGCGCGGGCGATATCGGCGACCGCGTCAATCAGCCCCAGCAAATGCCGCGCGGCCCCCCGCAGGCGCTCGCGGCAGGTGCCTTGATCCACCCCGTCCTCAGGTCTGCAGCCTTGCAGCAGACCCAGGATGGCGTGAACAGCCGGCCTCATTTCCCCGGCCACCACTGTCATGAAGTCCGCGGGGAGACGATCGCCGCGCTGCATCTGCGGCGGATCGTCCTGCAAGCCCGTGGCACGCCCCTCGCCGGGCTCCAGACTGACGAACATCAGCATGTGGACCAGCACGACCCCGGCCAGCAGATAGTCCAGCGGCGTGCCCGCCTGTAGCAGCAAACCCAGCATCGGCAGACCGAGCAGACCGGCACTGAGCCCGAGCCTCAAGCGCTCTCCGAGCACGAGCGGGCGGATCAGGCGGGCCACACCGCTCAATACCCCGGCGAGCAGGAAGCACAGCGAGGTGCTGGCCCCCTGGGTCAGCAGCGGCACCGCGAAGGCCCAGGCCAGGGCCAGCAGGACACCCGCGTCGGAGTAGGCCCGCTTGTCCTCCAGGCCGGGCGCGGTGGTCTCAGGCGGCCACGACACCCGAACGAGGTACAGGCCGGACAGGAACAGACCGACGAACCAGCCCATGGGCAGCAGCATCGGCTGACGACCCTCCACCCCCACGGCAACCAGCAGCAGCGCCCCCAGTCCCAGGCTGCCCCCCCAGGCCATGCGGAAATCGTGGGCAGGATCCGGCGTATTACGGACGGCAGCAGACAGTAAAGACACCATGGACGGCACACCTCACCCAATGTGTAAAACCCCATTATGGGCACAACATACCTTCCACGGAAATCGTCAGCTGATCGTCGCACCCGCCTCCTCGAGCATGCAGGCCAGCCGCAGGACCCCGGGGCCGCACAGATCCGGGTCGGCAAGCACCAGATACATGTCGGCGAAGCGCACTTCCGTACCTCCCAGCGGCAGGATCTTCAGGCTGCCATCGGCCAGCTCCCGACGGATGCGCGCCTCCGGATACCAGGCAAAGCCATGACCGGCCACGGCTGCCGCGATCGAGGTCGCCATGCTGCTGAAGGTCCAGCGCTGCTCGACCTCGATGGTGAGGCTGCGTGAAGTACGGCTCGACCCCGTTTCCCGCACCATCAGGTGGCGGTGGGCGCGCAGATCCTTCTCTCCCAGCCCCCGTCCTGCCCGATGCAGGGGATGCGACGGGGCCGCTACGGCGACCAGCCGCATCCGCAGCATCGGCTTACCCAGGAAGCCCGGGGGCACGTGGGGCGTCACGGCCAGATCGGCCTGGCCGGTGAGCAGGGCCTCGCCGGTGCCTCCCATCACGGATTCGATCACCTCCACCCGCGTCCGCGGGGCTTCGGCACCAAAGCGGGCCAGGCAATCGACCAGCACCTCCGGGGGAAAGAGGATCTCCACGGCCAGCCCGATCTCGGCCTCCCAGCCCGCCGAGAGCTTGCGGGCGGCCTGCTCCAGATCGCCCGCCTCGGCCACCAACGCCACAGCCCGGCGATGGAGCATGCGCCCAGTCGGCGTCAGCACGGCCTTGCGCCCCTGGATCTCGAAGGCCTTCACGCCCAGTTGCGACTCGATCTTCTGCACCGCGTAGGTGACCGCCGACTGGCTCTTGTGCAAGGCCTCGGCAGCCTGGGCATAGCCCCCCGCCTCGACGACTGCGATGAGGGCACGCCATTGCTCCAGGGAGATGTGGGGATTCATCTGCACGGGCCTGATCTATCTAATCAGTCGATCATTAAAAGCTAAATCTTCTTCTTTTTTATCTCTCCGGTAAATCATTAAATAGCAACACCCACTCACCCGACGGAGCAATCAAATGAGCACCCTTCTGAAGATCAACGCCAGCCTGTTTTCCAGCCAGGGGCAGTCCAGCCAGCTGGCCGACCGCTTCGTGGCCGCCCGCCTCGCCGCCCACCCGGATACCCGCGTGATCAGCCGTGACCTGGCCGCCGAGCCGGTGCCCCACCTGGATGCCGCCCGTTTCCTGTCCTTCCTGGCCAAGCCCGAGGAGCGCAGCGCCGAGCAGCAGGCCGTGGTGGCCTTTTCCGATGCGCTGATCGCCGAGGTCCGCGAAGCCGACGAGATCGTGATCGGCCTGCCGATGTACAACTTCGGCATTCCCTCGACGCTGAAGGCCTACTTCGACCACATCGCCCGCGCTGGCGTGACCTTCCGCTACACCGCCAACGGCCCCGAAGGCCTGCTGGGCGGCAAAAAGGTGCATGTCTTCGCAGCCCGCGGCGGCCTGTATGCCGGGACGCCGAAGGACAGCCAGACCACCTATGTGCGAGACTTCCTGGGCTTCATCGGCATCACCGACGTGGAGTTCGTGTATGCCGAAGGCCTGAACATGGGTGAGGACAGCAAGAGCGCGGCCCTCACCGCCGCCCACCGCCAGCTCGAACAACTGGCTGTCTGACACCGGAGCACGCCATGACCACACGCAGCCTCGAACGGATCATCCCCTCCATCCCCGTTTCCGACGGGGCGGGGGTCAAGCTGAGGCGCAGCCTGGGCCAGAGCCAGGGGCTGCGTCTGGACCCTTTCCTGATGCTCGACGAGTTCGCCTCGGACAACCCGGACGACTACATCGCAGGCTTCCCGCCGCACCCCCACCGGGGCTTTGAAACGGTGACCTACATGCTGGCCGGGGACTTCGAACATGAGGACCACCTGGGCCACAAGGGTCACCTGCGCGGTGGCGGCGCCCAGTGGATGACGGCCGGGCGCGGCATCATCCATTCGGAGATGCCCTTGCAGGCGTCCGGGCGTCTGCATGGCTTCCAGTTCTGGATCAACCTGCCCGCCGCCGAAAAGATGAAGCCGGCAGCCTACCGGGACATCCAACCCGAAGAGATTCCTGTCGTGGGTGTCGCGGGGGGGACAGCGAAGGTCGTCGCAGGCCAGTTGCAGAACGGCCACGGGCAGATCATTGCCGGACCGATCCAGGGCCTCAGCACGGCCCCCCTCTTCCTGGATGTCAGGCTGGAGCCCGGCGCTCGCTTCGACCAGGCGGTGGCCGAGGGGCACTCGGCCTTCCTGTACCCCTATGAGGGAAGCCTGCAGGTCGGTGAAGCCGGCGCATCCCGAGCCCTGGCCACCCGCCAGGCCGGGGTGCTCTCGGCGGGCGGAGAAATCGCAGTGGAAGCCGGGCCGACGGGCGCGGCCTTCCTGCTGCTGGCGGCACGCCCCCTGGGCGAACCGGTCGTCCAGTACGGGCCCTTCGTGATGAATACCCGCGAAGAGATCGAACAGGCCCTCGACGATTACCGGAACGGCGTGCTGGCCACCTGAAGCTGATTTCTGGGAGCCGACCTCACAGGGTTGGCCCCCAGCTCTGGCGCTCAGGCTGCGCCGGCCGCCGCGCTCCCCTCTTCGTCCTCAGGCTCGTCGCGGAAGTTACGCGCAATCGCCGCGAAATCGCCCGCCACCCGCATCAGCGCATCCACCAGGTCAGGGTCGAAGTGTCGGCCCTTCTCGGCGGCGATCATCTCCAGGGCCTGCTCGTGAGGGAAAGGCGGCTTGTAGACGCGCCGCGAGATCAGGGCGTCGTACACGTCGGCGACAGCCATCAAGCGCGCGGAGATCGGAATCGCATCCCCCGCCAGACCCTGCGGATAGCCACTGCCATCCCAGCGCTCGTGGTGTCCGTAGGCGATCTCGGCGGCGTAGCGCAGGAAGGAGGCATCCGCCTCGCCGCCCAGGGCCTTCTCGGCCTGCAGAATGGCCTTCTGGCCGTATTCGCAGTGCTGCTTCATGATGAACCACTCATCCGGGGTCAGCTTGCCCGGCTTGAGCAGGATCGCATCCGGCGTCGCAACCTTGCCCACATCATGCAGCGGAGCCGACTTGAACAACAGCTGGATCACCTCCTCATCCAGCTCATGCCGGAACCGCGGGTGGTCACGCAAGGCCTCGGCGAGAATCCTCACATAGTGCTGAGTCCGTCGGATGTGGTTGCCGGTCTCGTTGTCGCGGGCTTCGGCGAGGGCGCAGAACGCAGTGATGGTGGCGGCCTGGGCGGCGATGACTTCCTGCTTGCTCGCCACCAGGCGGCGGGATTGTTCGCTGATTTCGGCGGTCCGCTCGGCGACGATCAACTCAAGATCGGCATTGCGGCGCTCCAGGGCCCGGGTGGCCCGGGACAGGGCCAGGTGGGTACGCACCCGGGCGAGCACCACGGTGGGCGAGATCGGCTTGTGGATGAAATCCTCCGCCCCCAGGGAGAAGCCCAGCTCCTCGTCTTCGGGCCGGTCGAGGCCGGTCAGGAACATCACCGGGATCATCCGGGTGGTCTCCGATGACTTGAGGCGCCGACATACCTCGAAGCCATCGACCTCGGGCATCATCACGTCGAGCAAAATGAGGTCCGCATCACCACCCGCCGTCAGGTAGTCAAGCGCTTCCCTTCCGCTGGTGGCGGGGTGCACTTCGTAATGCTCGGACAGGACATCTTCCAGTATCAGCAGATTGTCTGCCTGGTCGTCCACAATCAATACATGGGCGCGCTGTTTCATACCTTCGTCCTGATATTCATGTTATCCGCCCTGCCGTGCCTACCTCAACCAACGTATGTGGGCAGGCGGGTGCCACACTCCGAATCGTAGCCAAACCGAGCCTAGCATGCTTCAGATTCAAGGTTTCCCAGCCGTCGCGAGTCTCACCGCCCACACCCTGATCCTCGGCAGCATGCCGGGCGAAGCTTCCCTGCAGGCGGGCCGATATTACGCGAATCCTCGCAATCATTTCTGGTCGGTGATGGGGCATCTGCTCAACGCCGGCCCGGAATTACCCTACGAGGACCGCCTGCATCGGCTGACCGCTGCAGGCTTTGCCCTGTGGGACGTCCTGAAGGCCTGCGAACGGCAGGGCAGCCTGGACAGCAACATTGTCCCGAGCAGCATCGTACCGAATAATTTTGAAGGCTTCCTGCGACAACATCCGCAGATCACCCGCATTTTCTTCAATGGCACCACCGCGGAAGCCGCTTTCAAGCGCCATGTGCTGAGCAGCCTGCGGATACCCGGCATTCAGCTTGTCCGCCTGCCATCGACCAGTCCGGCCAATGCGCGCTTCACCCTGGAAAAGCACCTGCTGGCCTGGCAGGTCATCTGCAAGGCAGGATGAGCCAGCCGGCTCATCCCGTTTATCCCTGCCGGCCTCAGCGCTCTAGCACGTAGGTGCCGGGGGCGTCCGCCAGAGCTGGATACGCGTCGGTGGCGACGGGTCCCGCATCGACCAGCTCTCCCGCCTGCGGCTTGAGCCAGGCCATCCAGTCTTCCCACCAGCTGCCCTGATGCTCCTCGGCAGTGCCACGCCAGCCATCGGCGGTGTCGGTGCGATGCGCCGGCGCCACCCAGTAGCTGCGCTTGGGCGGCTTGACCGGCGGATTGACGATGCCGAGGATGTGCCCGGAACTGGACAGCACATAGCGCTTGGGTCCCGTCACATGGTTCATGGCACGGAAGGTCTGGCGCCAGGGTGCAATGTGATCGTCCTCGGCGGAGACCGCGTACACAGGCTGGCTGATGGTCGCCAGGTCGATCGGCTCCCCTGCCACCGTGAGGGCATCCTTGCTGATGAGCTTGTTGTTCAGGTACAGCTCGCGCAGGTACCACGCATGCATGGCGTAGGGCATGCGGGTGGTGTCCATGTTCCAGTAGAGAACATCGAAGGGCGGCGGCGTTTCGCCATAGAGCCAGCCATGCACCACGTAGTGCCAGATCAGGCTGTTGGAACGGAGGAGGCGGAAGGACGAGGCCATCTCCGCCCCATCCAGGTAGCCCTTCCGCTCCATGTTCTGGGTGATGTAACGGATGCTGCCCTCATCCACGAAGACCTCGATGTCGCCGGGTTTATGGAAGTCCACCAGTGTGGTGAACAGCGTCCAGTGGGCCACCGGAACGTCCTCGGGCGCGAAATGACGGTTCGCCCAGGCCATGTAGGTGGTCAGCGCAGTCCCACCGATGCAGTAGCCGACCGCATGGACCTTCGGCGCGCCGGTAAGACCCCGCGCCGTATCCACCAGGGCCTGGATCCCCTCCACCAGGTAGTCGTCGAAGCGGACGTCACGCATCTCCGCCCCGGGATTCTTCCAGCTCGTGATGAAGACGTCGAAGCCCTGCTCGAGCAGGTAGCGGATCATGCTCTTGCGCGGCGTCAGGTCCAGGATGTAGAACTTGTTGATCCACGGGGTGACGATCACGATGGGTGTCCGGTGCAGCTTGCTCACCGTCGGCGTGTAGTGCAACACCTCCAGCAGGCGGTTGCGGAACACCACCTTGCCGGGCGTGACGGCCAGGTTCTCCCCAACCTTGAAATCACCCGGATCGGTCATGCGGATGTTGCCCGCCTCGAGGTCCGCCAGGAAATTGCGGAAACCCTTGCTCAGGCTTTCTCCACGGGTCTCTACGGCCAGCCGCATGGCCACCGGATTGGTGAGCAGGAAGTTGGTGGGGGCCATGGCGTTGAGCCAGTTGCGCCACCAGAACGCAGCCCTGCGCCGCTCGGCCTGGGACAGGCCGGGGGTGTCGTAGAGCATGTCCTGCATGTGGTGAGTCAGCACCAGATACCACTGTTTGACCAGGTCCCAGGTTGGGGATTCGGCCCACACCGGATCCGCGAAACGGGTGTCGTCTGCATGGGGTTTGAGCGGGTCGGTGCTGGGCAGCCCAAGCAAACGACGCCAGCTATGCCACTGCAGATCCCAAAGGCTGGATGAAACCTTGGTCAGCGCGTCAGCCAGTTCCTGAGGATGCGCCGCCCAGGCGAGCTGGGCATGGACGAGGGGTGCCGCCATACCCAGAGGGTCGATTGATGATTCCACCGACTCATGAAGCTGGCGAATCGACTTGCGTGCCAGATCCAGGGGTGGCGCAGAACCGTGACGTGCCATGATGAATCCTCCTCGAACTCAGTTGTAGCGGGCCGGCCTGAATCGCAGATGCAGACGCACCGCAGGTATGACTGGAATGCTGATCCAGCCTTTCGGTAGGACGATTGACTTTCGTCAAGCCTGCAGCGATGAACCCCGGCCGTATAATGGATTCACCCCATCGCCCATAAGGAGTTGCGCCATGTTCAAGAACATTCTCGTCCCCACCGACGGCTCGGAGCTTTCCGAATCCACCGTGGCGAGGGCCATCAGCTTCGCCAAGGATGCCGGCGCAAAGGTTGTCTTCTTTTACGCTCAGCCCGACTTCCCGATGCCGATCTATGGGGAGGGCGCCTTGATCGACCCCACAACGCCCGAACAGTTCAGTCGGGCGGCTCAAGCCGAGGCAGAACGTATCCTGTCGAAGGCGAAGGAATCCGCCGCCGCTGCGGAGGTCGTCTCGAGCAGTGACACGGTGGTCAGCGAAGTCCCCTACGAGGCGATCATCGAATCCGCAGAACGCAATGGCTGTGACCTGATCTTCATGGCCTCTCATGGCCGTCGTGGCCTGAGCGGATTCCTGCTCGGCAGCGAGACCCAGAAAGTGCTGACCCACAGCAAGATTCCCGTGCTGGTCTATCGCTGAGCACCGCCAGCGCTGCACAAAAAAATGGCCACGCATTGCGTGGCCTTTTTTCGTGTTCAGAAGCCCAGTCTCAGTCCTGGGGCAGCCGGTTAACCTCTTCGGAAGTCCGCTGGAAAAAGAGCGTGGTGAGGCTCGATGCCGCACACACGAGCCAGAAACCGAAGAACCCGATTGAATAAGTGGCGATGGGCGAGAAATGAACCGGCTGCCCGAACAGATACAACTCCTGCGGGGCGATCACGGTGAAGAACAATATCTCGGCCAGCCCGGCCACAAGGAAGGATGGCCACAAGACCTGAATCAGTTTCTGCATGCTCTGGCTCCCGGGTAGGCATCAAGCCAATCACACATCAGGTGTGCGACCGCTTCTCATCTTCTGCAATATGTTGTTTGGCGAAGCGGTAAAGATATCCCGCCATCACGACAACGAAACCGATGGTGAACAGGCTGAGCAGTCCGATATCGGTACTAAAGAGTTCTTTCCAGGCCATATTTCCTCCATATCAGTCAACGGGCTTGAGATCGGCCGAATTGATCCGGATCTCAGTCTCTGCGGGGAGGAATGCGTTCCCTGACAGCCGCCAGCTGTGGGAATCGTCTTCTATTAGGACCTTCCAGTGCGCGGCGTTGAGGGCGACCGGGATCGCCCCCTGATACTTGCCGCCCACGCCTTCAAGCTGCAACTTCTGATCGAGCCCACCCCGGGTCGGGTGAGCCAGGGTCACGTCCAGGCGTTGCGGCAGGGCAACACCCGGATTGGCCGTCAGTTCGATCGCCAGCGTTTCCGCCGAAAAGCGCACGTTGGCGATCAGCCCCTTTTCCTGGGCTGCCGAAGCGCGAGCAAGGGTCTGGTTGATCGCCAGCCCCTGCTTGTAATAGTCGTCGGCCACCAGACCATCGAAGGTCTTCACCGCCAGCCACATGGTGATGCTGCCGGCAACGACAGCGGTGGCGGGCATCACCATGAGCAGCCAGGTCCAGCGCTCCTTGTACCAGGGATTGCGGACGGAACTGACTTGGGGGGCGGGAGTGCTCATCGAATCGATCTCTTTATTGCGGAATCAGGAATGCGGTTTTCTCGCGAACAGACACGGTTTCGTCGTCCAGCGCCTTGACCTCGATATACACCGTGTTGGAACCCGGCTTGCCGGATTCGGGCGGCACGGCAACCTCGACGGTGACGGAACGGTGGCCTGCCGGATCGACCTCGAAAGGCGTATTCGGCGTGATCTTGATGCCGTCCAGGCCACTCGCGCTCAACGCGTAGCGACGCGGCTTCTCGGTCATGTTCATCACCTGGAGATTGTACACGTTCGCAATCAAGCCCCCCTCGACTTCCCGGCTCAGGGTCGAGCGATCCTTGATCACGTCCACCCGCAGGGTCGAGCGGGTCGCGAGCCCCCAGACGAACGCAGCGCAAATCGCCACCAGCACGCCGGCGTAGATCAGGATGCGCGGACGCATCACGTGACCAATGATCTCGCGGCTGCCCCAATGGCGCTTCATCGCATTCTCGGTGGTGTAGCGGATGAGCCCCTTCGGGTAGTTCATCTTCTCCATCACCTGGTCGCAGGCATCGATACAGGCTGCACAGCCGATGCACTCGTACTGCATGCCGTTACGGATGTCGATGCCGGTCGGACAGACCTGCACGCAGATGCCGCAATCCACGCAGTCGCCCTTGGCGACGCTCTTCGGATCCACACCCTTGCGGCGCGGGCCGCGCGGCTCGCCCCGTTCCGGGTCGTAGGTGATGACCAGGGTATCCGGGTCGAACATCACCCCCTGGAAGCGGGCGTAGGGACACATGTACTTGCAGACCTGCTCGCGCATCACGCCGGCGAACAGATAGGTGAAGCCACCGTAGAAGAAGATCCAGAAGAGCTCCCACGGCCCGAAGCTGAAGCTGATGGCTTCCTGGAACAGATCCCGGACCGGCGTGAAATAGCCGACCAGGGTGAATCCGGTCCACAGGGAGAGCGCACCCCAGGCACCGAACTTGGCGGCCTTGATGCCCAGCTTGCGGGCGCTCATGGGGGACTGGTCCAGCTTCATGCGCTGGCTGCGGTTGCCTTCGATCTTCTCCTCGATCCACATGAAGATCTCGGTATAGACGGTCTGGGGACAGGCATACCCGCACCACAAACGCCCGGCTACCGCAGTGAAGAAGAACAAGGAATAAGCACTGATGATCAGCAGGATCGCCAGGAAGAACACGTCCTGGGGCCAGAACACCCAGCCGAAGATGTAAAACTTGCGCTCGACGAGATCGAGCAGAACAGCCTGGCGATCTCCCCAGGGCAACCAGCACAGCCCGTAAAAGATCAGCTGGGTCGCCCAGACGAGGATCCAGCGCCAGGTGGCGAAACGCCCGCTTACTGCACGGGGGTAAACCTTCTGCCGTACCGCATAAAGCGTGTCATCCAGTTCCTGACCTGCCTTCGATTGCGAGTCGGCGCCCTTCGGGGATTGTGTGTCTGGCTGGCTCATGATTGCCAATTAATAATATTCTAATATTTCACATCAAAAACTCCCCGGGTTTCCCCGGGGAATTGCTGACCAGGAACAAGATCATTCCCGGACAGGCTTACTTCTGGGCTTCCGCCTTCGACAGGCTCAGCACGTAAGCTGCCAGCAAGTGTACCTTGTCCTCACCGAGGAAGGCCTGGAAAGAAGGCATCTGGTTGGTGCGACCCTTGGTCACGGTCTCGATGATCGTGGCTTCGGACGAACCATACAGCCAAGTCTTGTCGGTCAGGTTGGGCGCGCCCATGGCCGGGGTACCCTTGGCTTCGGGGCCATGGCAGGCCACGCAGTTCTGGGTGAAGAGCTCCTTGCCACGCTGGGCACGCAGAGAATCATGGGCCAGGCCGGACAGCGAGCGCACGTAGTTGGCCACGTCCTTGACGCCATCGGCACCGAGAGCCGGTCCGAACGGCGGCATCATGCCCATGCGGCCACCCAGGATGGTGGTCTTGATGGTGTCGGGCTCGCCACCGTACAGCCAGTCGGCGTCGGTCAGGTTGGGGAAGCCCTTGGCACCCTTGGCATCCGCACCGTGACACTGGGCACAGTAGGTCAGGAACAGGCGCTGACCCATCGCATTGGCTTCCTTGTCGGCCGCCACGGCGTTGAGGTCCATACCCTTGTACTTGGCGAAGATCGGGCCATATTTCTCGGCCGCCGCCTTCTGCTCGGCTTCCCACTGGCCAACCGCAGACCAGCCCAGCTTGCCCTGATTGTTGCCGAAGCCCGGATACATGCTCAGATAAACAATCGCGAAGACGATCGTGATCCAGAACATGTACATCCACCAACGGGGCAGCGGGTTGTTGTACTCCTGCAGGGTCTCGTCCCACACGTGATCGTGCAGGCCGACGGGCCCGGAGGGACGCTTCGTTGTGTTCGAAACCAGCACGAACACGCAGAAACTGATACTCAGGAACACCAGCACCATGACGTAGGCGTTCCAGAAACCGCTAACAAAGTCAGCCATTTTTATTTCCTTCCTTGGTTTGCCGGCCCGCGCTGGGAACCGGCAAGTCGTCCTCGCTGAACGGCAGGAGCGCTGCCTCGTCGAATCCCTTGCGCGCGCGACCGCTATACGCCCACAGGGCGATGCCGATGAAGCACACGAACCCAAGGACAGTCAGTGCTGCACGTGCGTCGTTGATATCCACAGTAGCGCTCCCTTTCGTTCGCCGAATCGGTTACTTGTTTTCCGGAGCGGCAGCCGGAGCCGCAGCTTCAGCCGGCGCAGCGGCGGCGGCTTCGGCCGGAGCGGCAGAAACTGCAACCGACGGCTTGCCCGCGTTCAGCGCGGTGCCCAGACCCTGCAGGTAGGCAATGACGGCCTCCAGCTCGGTCTTGCCTTCCAGGGCCTTGCGGGCACCCTGGATCTCCTCGTCCGAGTACGGGACGCCGACCTTGCGCAGGGCGTTCATCTTGGCCTCGATGTCATCGATCTTCGCCGGGCGGTCAAGCCACGGGAAAGCCGGCATGTTGGACTCGGGAACGACGTCGCGGGGGTTCAGCAGGTGGATGCGATGCCACTGGTCGGAATAACGGCCACCAACGCGGTGCAGATCCGGGCCGGTACGCTTGGAGCCCCACTGGAAGGGGTGGTCATAGACGTACTCGCCGGCCACGGAGTAGTGGCCATAGCGTTCGGTTTCGGCACGGAACGGACGGATCATCTGGGAGTGGCAGTTGTAGCAGCCTTCACGGATGTAAATGTCGCGACCGACCAGACGAACGGGATCGTAGGGCTTGAGGCCTTCGACCGGGGTGGTGGTGGACTTCATGTGGAACAGCGGAACGATTTCCACCAGACCACCCACGCTCACGGTGAGCAGCGTGAAGACGATCAGCCAGCCGACCTTGCGTTCAATAAAATCGTGTTTCGATTGAGCCATGATTATTCTTTCCTCCCGATCAGGCGTGAGCACCGGCAGGCGCCAGCACCGGAGCTTCATAGGGCTTCTGACCGGCAATGGTCTTCACCATGTTGTAGAACATGATCAGCATGCCAGTCAGGAACAGCACGCCGCCGACAACGCGGATGGTCCAGAACGGGTAGCTGGCCTTCACGGACTCAACGAAGGAGTAGGTCAGGGTGCCGTCCGGGTTGGTGGCACGCCACATCAGGCCCTGCATCACACCGGAGATCCACATGGAGGCGATGTACAGCACGATGCCGATGGTCGCGATCCAGAAGTGGGTGGTGATCAGCTTGGTGGAATACATCTCGGTCTTGCCGTACATGCGCGGGATCAGGTAGTACATGGCGCCGATGGACACCATCGCCACCCAGCCCAGGGCACCGGAGTGCACGTGACCGACGGTCCAGTCGGTGTAGTGGGACAGGGCATTGACCGTCTTGATGGACATCATCGGACCTTCGAAGGTCGACATGCCATAGAAAGACAGGGAGGTGATCAGGAACTTCAGGATCGGATCGGTGCGCAGCTTATGCCAGGCGCCGGACAGGGTCATGATGCCGTTGATCATGCCACCCCAGGACGGAGCCAGCAGAATCAGGGAGAACACCATACCGATCGACTGGGTCCAGTCGGGCAGCGCGGTGTAATGCAGGTGGTGCGGGCCCGCCCACATGTAAGTGAAGATCAGCGCCCAGAAGTGCACCACCGACAGACGGTAGGAGTACACCGGACGACCGGCCTGCTTCGGCACGAAGTAGTACATCATGCCCAGGAAGCCCGCGGTCAGGAAGAAGCCCACCGCGTTGTGGCCATACCACCACTGGATCATGGCGTCCTGCACACCGGCGTAGGCGGAGTAGGACTTGGTCAGGGAGACCGGGATCTCGGCGCTATTGACCAGGTGCAGCAAGGCAACGGTCAGGATGAAGCCGCCGTAGAACCAGTTCGCCACATAGATGTGGGTGGTCTTGCGGGTCGCGACCGTGCCGAAGAACACGATGGCGTAGGAAACCCAGACGAGGGTGATCAGGATGTCGATCGGCCACTCGAGTTCGGCGTATTCCTTGCCGGAAGTGAAACCGAGCGGCAGCGAGATGGCCGCCAGCAGGATCACGAGTTGCCAGCCCCAGAAGGTGAAGGCAGCAAGGCCCGGGGCGAACAAGCGGGTGTGACAGGTACGCTGCACACAGTAGTACGACGTTGCAAAGAGAGCACAGCCACCAAACGCAAAGATCACTGCGTTGGTGTGGAGCGGGCGCAGCCGTCCGAAGTGCAGCCATTCGGCAGCGTTCAATTCAGGCCATACGAGCTGTGCTGCGACGATAACGCCGACCAGCATGCCCACGATGCCCCATACCACCGTCATGATGGCGAACTGCCGCACGACTTTATAGTTGTAAGTCTGCGATTGCATTGTGAGTCACCTCATCTAAGAAAAACAAAACCCCCCGACTGCACGATGGCGAACCACCGGCAGGCATCCGCGGAAGGATACGCCGCGACAAGGGCGACATTTTGACACAGATCAACTCGCCTGCGCCCCGTCACAGGCGGGACTCGTTACTGTATGAGGCTCTCCGGGGAGGGCTGCCACAGAGCAAAAGCGCGCGCAAATGCCAGGCAGAAGGTGCGACACAGCCCGCTTGCCGCGGTGCACCGGGGAGTGATGAGGAATTGACTAAATTACGAATAATGACAAACGGGCAGACAGGATACCTATTCTGGTATCTCGCCTACCCGTTTTGGGGTATTGCGAAAAAACTGGAGGCCCGCCGCCGGCTAATTGACTCCGGGTGACGCCACAACGGTCAGCGGCCCACCCACCGGCAGGGCGAGTAGTTCAAGCGCCTGCCACTGGCCCACGAGCTGAGCCGCGCAATCCCGCAGCAGCCTGTCCAGGCGTGGATCTGCACTGACCACCCGGAGGTGGGCGATGATCGAACGTGCCACAGCCGGCGAGCGGCGGGCCGGAAAGCGGGTCATCAGGCTGAGCAGCGCCGCCAGCGCCAGTTCCGGTGTGGATTCATAGGCGGGCAGCGAATGCCCCTCCTCCTCGCAGCCGAAGCAGTCACAGGGATCGCTCATAGCCGCACCGCGTAGTACTCGACGACGTGCTGAACCTCGATGGGGAAGGGTACCTCGTCAGCCTCCGGCACACGGGTCATGGTTGCCTTGCCCACCTGGCCGTCGAAGGCCAGCCACTCGGGCACGGCCAGGGCGGGTTGCTCCAGACTCTCCCGCACCATCGGGATCCGCCTCCCCCGCTCGCTCAAACAGACCGTATCGCCGGGCGCGATCCGGATGGACGGGATGTTCACCACCCGGCCGTTCAGGGTCACATGCTTGTGGCGGATCAACTGGCGGGCCGCCACCGCCGTCGGGGCGAAGCCCGCCCGGAAGACCACGTTGTCCAGCCGCCGCTCCAGCAACTCCAGCAGCTTGCCACCGGTGGGCGACTTGGCCCGCTTGGCCTCGCGGAACAGGCGCTGGATCTGGGATTCGGTCAGGCCATAGTTCATGCGCAGCTTCTGCTTCTCCAGCAGCTTCACACCGAAGTCCGACTTGCGGCGGGCGCGTTGGCCATGCTGGCCTGGCGGATAGTCCCGCTCGCCGATGGATTTCCGGGACAAGCCGGGCAACTCGCACCCGAGGGCGCGCATGACCTTCAGACGGGGGCCTGTATATCGGGACATCGTGTGCACATTCCTTTGCAACAAAGTGTTTGAGGGATCACGGCGCCGGCCGGATCAGAACGGGCCGCCCGCCAGGATTCCGGCCAGCAGCAGGCCCAGCACACAGACATTGATCAGCATCGAGCACATCGGGTGACTCCTGGGAACGGAAACCGGATTGCATCCTAGGCGAGACAAATCGAAATGTAAACGATAATGATTTGCATTTATATATTTTCTCCGTTACATTCTGCTCCTCCGGCAGGCCTGCCTGCCCCTTCCCCTCACCCGCGTCAAGCCAGCCACCACGGGATCACCCGGTCGCCAGCTAGCCAGATGCCCTCTACATCTGGAGATAGCCCGTGTCCGGCTCCCGCCTTCCTTCCTGCTTCAGGAAACGTCACTTCCCCCTCCTCGCCAGCGCAGCGCTTGCCGGAAACCCTTGCCTGGCCACCCCGGCCGACACCGATCCGACCCTCTCCCGGGTCGTGGTCTCGGCCACCCGTACCGAAACCGCCGCCGATGCGGTTCCCACCACGATCACCGCGCTCTCCCAGGAGAACCTGACCCGGCGCATGCCCCATGACGAAGCCGCCCTCTTTGCCGACGAACCCGACGTGGTCGTCGCCCGGGATCTGCGCCGCTTTGGCGCCGGCTCGGTGAACATCCGCGGTATCGAGGGCAACCGTGTGCTCCAGCAGGTGGACGGAGTCCGCCTGCCCGACTATTACAGCGGCGGCGGCCCCTCCAATGCCACCACCTCCAGTTCGGACAGTCCGGAGTTCGACTTCCTCAAACGGGTCGAGGTGTTGCGCGGCCCGGCCTCCAGCCTCTACGGTTCGGACGCCCTCGGCGGCGTGGTCAGCTACCTCACCCTGGATCCCCGCGACATCCTTGGCGACCGGGATGTCGCCGTACGTTACAAAGGCACCTGGCGCGGCGCCGACGGCAGCGTCCAGAACACCGCCTACTTTGCGGGGGGCAACGAACAGGTCGAGGCCCTGCTGGCCCTCACCCGCCGCAGCGGAAACGAGCTCGACAACCGGGGCGACGCTGGCGGCAGCAGTGCCGGCCGGGAGCAGCCCAATCCCCAGGAGAACAGCTCCCGCGGCACCCTCGCCCGACTCGTCGTGAAGCCCGCCGCCGGTCACCGCCTGCGCTTCACCTACGAGGACCGCCACCAGCAGACCGACAGCGAGCTGCTGCGCCTGGCCACCTCACTGCCGCGGGTCAGCGCCGCCAACGGCAGCGAGGACGCCCGCCGTGAGCGGGTCTCCTTCGACTGGGAATGGAAGCCCGTGGCGGGCGTCGTCGATCGGCTGCTTCTCAGCGCCTACCACCAGAGCGCCGCCAACCGCACAAACACCCTGCAGACCCGCAGCACTACCACCGCGACCTGCTCCGGCACCACCCGGGGCAGCAACACCTGCCTGATCGACATGAACTTCGACTTCCGGCAACAGACCACCGGGGCCAGCCTGCAGCTCGAGAAGGGCCTGCTCACCGGCCCCCTTGAACACGTCCTGGTCCTCGGGGCCGAGTGGCGGCGCCACCAGCTCGACGAGATCCGCGACTACCTGATCACCAACCAGACCACCGGCACGGTCGGCAAGAGCCTCGCGGGCGACACCTACCCCCTGCGCGACTTCGCCCCCGGCGAATCCACCAGCCTCGGCCTGTTTGCCCAGGACGAGATCGGCATCGGCCGGCTGACCCTCACTCCCGGCCTGCGACTCGACAGCGTCAAGCTGCGCCCCGATCCGCTGGCCAAGACCATCGGCGGCCAGGCCTTCAGCGCCACCGGCCAGGACCATTCCGCTGCCTCGCCCAAGCTCGCGGCCATCTGGCGCCACAGCCCCGCCCTGTCCCTCTATGGCCAGGTCGTCCGCGGCTTCCGGGCCCCCAATTACGAAGAGGTGAACGGCCTCTTCTATAACGCCGCCCAGAACTACGCGAGCCTGCCCAACCCCGACCTCAAGCCCGAGACCAGCACCGGCATCGAGGTGGGCAGCCGCTTCAAGCTGGCCGGCGGCGACGTGCATGTGGCCCTGTACAACAACAAATACAACAACTTCATCAGCAACGAACTGATCTGCTCGACCCCCGCCGGCGCCAGCCAGCCGGCCTGCCTGGGGAATGCCGTACGCTCGGTTTACCAATCCATCAACCTCGCCAGCGTCCGCATCCGCGGCGCCGAGGTGCGCGGCAACTGGGCCCTGCCCGGCGGCTTCCGCACGGCGGGCGCCATTGCCTGGGCCCAGGGCGACGTCACCTCCGCCGACCAGCCGCTCAACACCGTCGACCCGGCACGCCTCTACCTCAACCTGGGCTGGGACGGCAGCATCGCCGGCCGGCCCCTGGCCATCGACAGCCGCCTGCGCGCAGCCCGCAAGAAGGACCGGGTCGACACCTCGGAGGTGGATTACTTCCACAGCTCCGGCTACGCCGTGATGGATCTGTCCGCCAGCCTGCAGATCCACCCCAAGGCCCGCCTCAACGTCGCCCTCAACAACCTCTTCGACAAGAAGTACTGGCTGTGGAGCGACATCCGCCAGGTCGGCCTCGCCACCACCGATGCCGGTCCGGCCTTCTTCACCCAGCCGGGCCGCAACCTCGCCGCATCCCTGCAGGTGGACTTCTGAGCATGCATCGCCTGGCCCACGCCCTCGGGCGCCTGTCCGCCCTGCTGGCCCTGCCGCTGCTGTGCCTGCTGCTGCTCACCGGCAGCGGGCCGGCGACAGCCGGCCGGATCCTGATCATCAGCACCTCGCCGATCCAGCCCGGCAAATTCCTCAAGCTGGCCGAAAGCGCCCGAAGCCATGGTCTGCACCTTGACGCCCGCTTCGCCGAGAAGCTGGCGCCGGAGACCGGCCCGGAGCTGTTCCGGGGCTATGACCTGGTGCTCTTCGACACGCCCCGGGACCACCTCCAAGCCTTCGTCGAAGCCCGCCTGGCGACCGCGCTCCCCGGGCTCAAGGGCCCCGCCCTGTGGCTGCACGACAGCCAGCCGCGCTGGCAGGGCCTGCCAGATGCGCTGGCCCGGCGCCTGCATGCGTACTACATCAACGGCGGCCGGCTCAACTTCGATGCCTTCCTGGCCACGCTGGCCGCCCATCTCGACGGCAAACCGGCCGGCGGCATCCGGGCCCCCATCGCCTTTCCCAAGAGCGGCCTCTACCACCCGGACTACCCCGGCCTGGTCTTCGCCGAACCCGCTGCCTATCTACGCTGGAAGACCGGCTCCGATCATCCCGCCGCGCCGGTCATCGCCATCGCCCTGCATCAGCAGTACATCGCAGCCGAGCAGACGGCCTTCATCGACGACCTGATCCGCCGCATCGAGAAGACCGGTGCCGTGCCCCTGCCCTTCTACAGCCCTGTGATGGATCCGGACGCGATCCGGCGCTTGGTCCGCATCGGGAGCCGCACGCTCCCCCGCGTCCTGATCAACACCCAGATCATGCTCAATCCGGAGGGGCGTCGTGCCGAGTTCGCCGAGCTGGGCATCCCCGTCGTTCAGGCCATGCCCTACCGCAAGGGCGACGAAGCCGCCTGGGCTGCCGATCCCCAGGGCGTCGCGCTTATGGACGTGCCCTTCTACCTGGCCCAGGCCGAATACGCCGGCGTGGTGGACATCCAGATCGCCGCGGCCACACGCAAGTCCGACGACCAGATCGCCCCCATCGCCGACCAGGCCGACGCCGTCGTGGGCAAGGCCTTGCGCCTGGCCCGGCTGCAGACCGTGGCCAATGCCGACAAGCGCGTCACCGTGTTCTTCTGGAACTACCCGCCGGGCGAGAAAAACCTCTCCGCCTCCTTCATGAACCTGCCGCGCAGCCTGGTCGGCACCCTCGCCGCCCTCAAGGCCCGTGGCTACACCGCCGAGACCCCGGGCGAGACCGAGCTCACCCTGTCCCTGCAACGTCTCCTGGCACCCTACTACCAGCCCGCCGACGACCAGCGGGAGCTGGAGTCACTGCTGCGCGACGGCCTCGCTGAACGGCTGTCCGTCGCCAGCTACCGGCGCTGGTTGAAGACCCTGCCGGAAGGCGTGCAGCAGCAACTGCAGGCACGCTGGGGCGCGCCCGAACGCTCCTCCATGGTCATCCGCCAGAACGGCGAAGCCTGGTTCGTGATCCCCCGCCTCAAGCTGGGCCACCTCGCCCTGCTCCCCCAGCCCCCCCGCGGCGAACGCTGGGAAGACAAGGAAAAGGCCCTCTACCACTCCACCAGCGCCGCCCCCTCCCACTTCTACCTGGCCGCCTACCTGTGGGCCCGGGAACAGGCCCGCAGCGACGCCTTCATCCACTACGGTACCCACGGCAGCCAGGAATGGCTGCCCGGCAAGGAGCGCGGCCTGTCGGTCAGCGATTTCCCGATGCTGGCGGTCGGTGACGTGCCGGTGCTCTACCCCTACATCGTGGACAACATCGGTGAAGCCACCCAGGCCAAGCGCCGCGGCCGCGCCACCATCATCAGCCACCAGACGCCCCCCTTTGCCCCGGCCGGCCTGCATGCGGCCCTGACCCGCATCCACGACCAGCTACATGCCTGGCTGGCCCAGGACGACGGCGCCGTGAAGGACAAGATCCGCGCCGAATTCCTTGCCGCCGTGCGCAAGGAGCGCATCGACCAGGATCTGGGCTGGACCGAAGCACGCATCCGCACCGACTTTCCCGCCTTCATCACCGAGGTTCACGACCACCTCCATGAGCTCGCCCGCAGCGCGCAACCGATGGGCCTGCACACCTTCGGCCAGGGAGCCGGTGACGAATGGCGTCTTGCCACCGTGCTGATGATGGCAGGCAAAGCCTTCTGGGAAGGGGTCGCCAGCCCGGGCGAGGAGGCGGACGAAATGCTGGTCGGCGATTACACCCGGCTCAAGCAAAGCACGCCCTACCGCCGTCTGGCCGACCTGGTGCATGGCCGCCTCGACCCGGCCAGCCTGCCCGCTACGGCCCGCGCAGCCGCCGAACAGGCCCGCCAATGGTATGCCGCCCTCGATGCCGCCCCCGAGATGGCCGCCCTGCTGGCCGGCCTCGAAGGGCGCCACATACCCACCAGTTATGGCGGCGACCCGATCAAGAACCCGGACGCCCTGCCCACCGGCCGCAATCTGTATGGCTTCGATCCGTCCCGGGTGCCTACCCAAGCCGCCTGGGAAGCCGGCCGCGAGGCCTTCGACCAGCTCCTCGCCACCCACCGCAGCAAGACCGGCAAGGCCCCGCAGAAGCTCACCTTCACCCTGTGGTCGGTGGAAACCATGCGCCACTTCGGCCTGCTCGAAGCCCAGGCCCTGTGGGCCCTCGGCGTCGAGCCGGTGTGGGACGCCGGCGGCCGGGTCAGCGACGTGCGCCTGGTGCCCCGTGCCACCCTGGGCCGCCCCCGCGTCGACGTGGTTCTCTCCGCCACCGGCCTGTACCGCGACCACTTCCCCAACGTGATGCGCCTGCTCGCCAAGGCCGCCCGCCTGGCCGCCGAAGCTAGCGACGAAGCCGACAACCCGGTGGCCGCCAACACCCGCCGCATCGCCGCAAGCCTCAGGGCCAAGGGCTGGAGCGACGCCCGGGCCCTCAACGCCGCACAGACCCGCATCTTCTCGTCTGAATCCGGCCGCTACGGCACCGGGCTGGACGACGCGGCCCTCGCCACCGACACCTGGAAGGGCAAGACCGAGGGGGATCGCAAGCTGGCCGCGCTGTACCTGTCGCGCATGCAGTTCGGCTACGGGCCTGACGAAGACAGCTGGGGCCAGCCCGGCACCGGCGGCGAGAACCTCTACGCCGCCCACCTCAAGGGCACCGAGGGCGCCGTGCTGTCGCGCACCTCCAACCTCTACGGCATGCTCACCACCGACGACCCCTTCCAGTACCTCGGCGGCATCGCCCTGGCGGTGCGTCACCTGGACGGCAAGGCGCCCGAGCTCTACATCTCCAACCTGCGCGGCCAGGGCAGTGGCAAGGTCGAGGGCGCCGCCGGCTTCCTGGCCAAGGAGCTGGCCACCCGCAACTTCCACCCGGGCTACATCCAGGGCCTCATGCGGGAGGGCTATGCCGGCACCCTGCAGGTGCTGGACGGCATCAACAACTTCTCGGGCTGGCAGGCCGTGGCCCGCGAGATCGTCCGCGACGACCAGTGGCAGGAGTTCGTGGACGTCTATGTGCGCGACAAGCACCGCCTCGGCCTGCGGGAGTGGTTCGAACGCAACAACCCCCACGCCCTCGCCCAGAGCATCGAACGCATGCTGGAAGCCGCTCGCCAAGGCTACTGGCAGGCCGACAAGGCGACACTCGACGAGCTCAAGTCCCGCTACCGGGATCTCGCCACCCGCCACCAGGTGAAGACCGACAACGCCGCCCTGCAACGCTTCGCCGGCTTCGGCGACACCCATGCCGCCCCTGCCGCGCCGGCCAAGGCAGCCCCCACCAAGGCCGAAGCGACCCGGCCCGCACCCGCCGAAGCGCAGCCCACGCCGCCTCCGCCCCCCATCCAGGGCCAGCGCCTCGACAAGGTCGAGCCGCCGGCCCCGCCCTCTCCCGCTCACGCCGTCTGGGGCCTGGCGCTCATCGCGCTGGCGACCCTCGGCGGCACGCTGCGGGGCCTCCGAGTCCATTCCTGAAACCACTGTCGAACACCATGAACGCCCTTCTCGAAAACACCATGTACGACGTGGCACAGGTCTTCCTGCTGCCCACCCTGCTGCTCATCGCCGTGCTCTTCCTGTTCGCCTTCTGGTCCCTCGGCGAATTCCTGCTGCTCGCCTGGCGACGCCGCAGCGGCAACGGCCGGGTCCTGGTCGCCGCCTACCGGCAGCGCCAGGACCTGACCGACGACGAACTCGACCTGCTCGCCCACACCGTCCTCGAAGCCCCGCGGGTGGCCAGCCGCGTCACCCCGATGCTGGGCCTGGTGGCCACCATGATCCCCATGGGCCCCGCCCTCAAATCCCTCTCCGACGGCGACCTGGCCCAGGTTTCCCATAACCTGACGGTGGCCTTCTCGGCGGTGATCCTGGCGCTCATCGCCGCCTCCATCACCTTCTGGGTCACCAACGTCCGGCGCCGCTGGCTGGCCGAAGAGATGATCGCCATCGCACGCCTGCGCAGGGAGGCCTGAACCATGGGCCTCAAGCTGCTGCACGAACCGGAGACCGAAGACCCGATCCTGTCGGTGGTCAACCTGATCGACATCTTCCTGGTCATCATCGCCGCCCTGCTGATCACCATTGCCCGCAATCCGCTGATGAACCCTTTCAGCAAGCAGGACGTCACGGTCATCACCGATGCCGGCAAACCCACCATGGAGGTTGTCATCAAGAAGGGCGAAAAGGTTGAGCGCTACAAATCCAGCGGTGCCATCGGCAGCGGTGACGGCGAGAAGGCCGGCGTCGCCTACCGCATGAAGGACGGCTCCATCGTCTATGTACCGGAGGGCGCGGACAGCGCCAGGCATTGAGCCGTCGAACTTCCCTGACGCCCTTCCGTCCACCTCCCCATGCGCCTACTGCTGCTCTTCGCCTTTCTCACCAGCCTTCAACCCGCAGCGCTGTACGCGGCGGACATCGTGGACACCGCGAGTGGCCGCGCCCTGTCCGCTCCGGAACTGCTGCAACTGGCCCGGCAGGCCGATTTCGTGCTGCTCGGCGAAATCCACGACAACCCGCACCACCACCGCCTGCGGGCGGACTTCATCGCCCGGCTGGCCCCGGACAGCGTGGTGGTGGAACATCTGGAACAGGGCCATGAAGCCCGCTGGGATGGGGTGTCCGCCGCCGGCCAGCCCGTCGCCGATGCCCTCGGCAACGCCGGATTCGATCGCGCCGGCTGGCAGTGGCCCACCCACGCCCCCCTGTTCGAGGGCCTGGCCCAGGCCGGCATCCCCGCCGCAGGCGGCAACATCGGTCGTGAGCTGGCTCGCCGCCTGGTCCGGGAGGGGCCCTCAGCGCTGCCGGCGGCCCTTGCCGCCCCCCTGTCGGAAGCCCCCCTCGCCGCCGACGCCCAGGGTGCTCTGGATGCGGATCTCCTGCACAGCCATTGCGGCCAGTTACCCGCCAGCCGGATTCCGGGGATGCGGCTGGCCCAGCGTGCCCGAGACGCCGCCATGGCCACCACCCTGCTCGCCGCCTCCGGCCGACCGGCTGTTTTGTTGGCCGGCAACGGCCACCTGCGCAGCGACTATGGGGTCCCCGTGCTGCTCAAGCACCTGCGCCCGGGCGCCCGCATCCTCAGCATCGGCTTCATCGAGGATGATCGCCCGGACCCGGACGCGCATCTCTACACCCATGTCTGGCGGACCGCCCCCACCTCCCGGAGCGATCCCTGTGCCGGCTTCGGGGCAGATCGCCCAAAGGGCTGACGTTCAATTTTTTCCGAACATAAACTACCAACAATTCTGATTTTGTTTACTGCCTCATGCGGCTATCCTTGCAGGGCTGAAATCCCCAATCACAGGAGACATCCATGAAATCCTTTGCCCTGATGGGCGCCGCCCTGGCGCTGGGCCTGACCCTCGTTGCCGGCGATGCCGATGCCGCCAAGCGTTTTGGTGGAGGCAAGTCGTCGGGCATGCAGCGCCAGGAACTGAGCCAGATCGGAAGAGCGTCGTGTAGGGAAAGAGTGTAGATCTCGGTGGTCG
>CALBTT010000151.1 GCA_937967645.1 uncultured Zoogloea sp. | reverse complement strand
CCACCGAGATCTACACTCTTTCCCTACACGACGCTCTTCCGATCTTGGATGCGCGGCAGGATGACTCCCTCTTCGTCATGCGGATGCTGTGGAACCTCGCACCGAAGGTCGAGGGCGACGGCTGGGCACCGGATGAAAGTCTGGTGCAGTGGGCGCAGCAGCAGGCCGAGGGGCAGGACGTGGCCGTGAGCCGCGTCCATGCCAGTGCCGAGAGCTACCAGCAGTTCCGGCAGTAAGGGGAGGGCATCGACATGGGCAAGATGCTGATAGTGGCTGAAAAGCCGTCCGTGGCCCGCGAGATCGCGGATGCGCTCGGCGGGTTCTCCAAGGTGGAGGGCTGGCTGGAAAGCCCGACCGCCATCGTCTCATCCGGCATCGGGCACCTCGTCGAGATTTACTCGCCGGAGGCAGCGACCGCAGGCAAAGACCTCGGGTCGCTGCCGGTGATCCCGGCCAAGTTCGAGTTGCAGCCCATCGCCAAGACCAAGGCGCAATTCACGCTGCTGTCCAAGCTGATGAAGCGCGCCGACGTGGATCAGGTGGTCAACGCCTGCGACGCCGGGCGCGAAGGCGAGTTGATCTTCCGGCTGATCTACGAGCTTGCGGGGTGCCGCAAGCCGATGAAGCGCATGTGGCTGCAATCCATGACGGCGGACGCCATCCGGGATGCGTACCGCAACATGCGCCCCGGCGCTGAATTCGATCCGCTGAGTGACGCGGCCAAGTGCCGCAGCGAGGCGGACTGGCTGGTGGGCATCAACGGCTCTCGGGGCATCACGCGGCTGCGTGAGCGCCAGACCCAGAGCTACGAGATGATGACCGCTGGCCGGGTTCAGACACCTACGCTCGCGATCCTTGTGCATCGCGAGTTGGAGATCAAGAACTTCGTGCCCCGCGACTTCTGGGAGGTGCATGGCACGTTCGGGGCGCAGGCTGGCACCTACGTCGGCAAGTGGTTCAATCCGGCCGCGCCGAAGCCTGCGGAGGATGCAGACGAGGATGCTGCTGCCGTTGGCAACCGCTTCTTCGACAAGGCGCAGGCCGACGCCATCGTGGCGAAGTGCCGTGGGGTGGCCCCAAGCTCCGTCAAGGATGAGTCCACGACGACAACCAGTGCGCCGCCCAAGCTGTTCGACCTGACCAGCTTGCAGCGCGAGGCCAACAAGCGCTTCAAGTTCTCGGCGAAAAAGACCTTGGACATCGCTCAGGCCCTGTACGAGAAGCACAAGGCCACGAGCTACCCGCGTACCGACTCGTCGGCACTGCCCGAGGACTACGTGGAGAAGGCCAAGGAGGTGCTGGGCACCTTCGGCGGCACGCCGTTCGGCAAGCACGCGGAGCGTGTGCTGCACAACGGCTGGGTGAAGCAGGAGAAGCGCATCTTCGACAACTCGAAGATCAGCGACCACTTCGCGATCATCCCGACCGGCACGCGCCCGAGCGGGCTGGATGATGCCGAGGCGAAGATTTACGACATGGTGGTGCGCCGCTTCATCGCGGCGTTCCATCCGGCGGCCGAATACAACGTCACGACCCGGATCACTGTGGTGGCCGGGGAGTCGTTCAAGTCGAGCGGCAAGGTGCTGGTCAAGCGTGGTTGGCTTGAGGTCTACGGCGATCAGGACGGCGGCGACGAGACGCCCGGCCTGTGCCCGGTGGCCGCTGGCGAGGCCGTGCGCAACGTCTCGGTCGAGGCCAAGGCCATGCAGACCAAGCCGCCCGCCCGGTTCACGGAAGCGACGCTGCTGTCCGCGATGGAAGGCGCTGGCAAGCTCGTTGATGACGACGAGTTGCGCGACGCCATGAAGGAGCGCGGGCTGGGCACACCGGCTACCCGTGCTGCGACCATCGAAGGGCTGCTGCTGGACAAGGATGGCAAGGGCCATCCGAAGGAGCCGTATGTCGTGCGTGAGGGCAAGGCCCAGCACTTGGTTCCGACCGGCAAGGGCATGAGCCTGATCCAGTTCCTTGAGGCCAACGGCATCGAGATGCTGACCTCACCCCGGATGACCGGCGAGTGGGAGCAGAAGCTGCGACAGATGGAGAAGGGCCAGTACAGCCGTCAGGCGTTCATGGCCGAGATCGCGCAGATGACCACGCGCATCATCGACGTGATCCGGCAGAAGGCGGGAAGCCTGCCTGCGGCCGAGGTGCGCACGCTGGGCGCAGCCTGCCCCAAGTGCGGCGGCGAGGTGCTGGTGAACCAGCGCACCTTCGACTGCAAGGCCGCTTGCGGCTTCAAGCTGTGGCGCGACATCTGCCAGCGCACGCTCACCGAAGGCGAGGCCGTGCAACTGCTGCGCGATGGCGAGATCAAGCAGCTTGACGACTTCATCAGCCCCAAGACCAAGAAGAAGTTTTCGGCGGGGTTGAAGCTCAACACCGCCGAGTGGAAGGCTGACTTCGTGTTCGAGGAACGTGCCACCTCTGGTGGCGGTGGTGGTGCCTCGCAGGCCGGGCCGCAACTGGAAGTGGCGTGCCCGATCTGCGGTGGTGTGATGCGCGATCAGGGCCGCACCTACGGGTGCGACAAGGGCGACTTCAAGCTGTGGAAGGAAGTCGCCGGGCGCAACCTGTCGGCCAAGGAAGCGACCCGGCTGATCGCGGACAAGTCGCATCCGCCGCTCGACGGCTTCACCAGCAGCAAGGGCAACAGGTTTTCGGCGGGCTTGCGCTTGAAGCGCGACGGCAAGGTCGAGTTCGTGTTCGAGAAATGAAATGAGTATCTATTTCGGCTGTACCGCGTGCGGGAAATGTTGTCGGGGAGGCCCTGCGCTTTCGTTGGATGAATGCTTGGAACATGCCGATAGATTTGTTATCGGATTGAACTGGCGTCTGCAATCGTTGAGGTTATCTGCGGACTTCACTGAGAAGCAGGTGCAACAGATCAAGGCTCATCAGGAGGAAATTGGTTTCCATACGGTTAGGAGTGGGAGCTTTTTTGCCTTTGTGCAGGTATTCCCGATGGTGGTGGACTACGCAAGTATGCACCCCACGAAGCCTGTCTGCCCCATGCTCGATGCCGATACTGGACGCTGCTCAATATATGAGGTGCGGCCGTTGATGTGTAGGAGTGTGCCATTTGATCCTATAGTGCCGCCCGCTGTTCAGCGGATCAATGTTTTGCAATTCGGCAAGGCGGTGGGTTGTGCGTCTGAGATTCCCGGAGAGGGGAAGGCACTGGTTTTTGACGGTGAGCAAATCGTCGATAACGAGTATGCGTCCGCATACGCCCGCAAGTTGGATGTCATCAAGTCCGACATCCCGATGCTTAACAGGATGGTTTCTTTTCTTAGCCCTCACGAGCGAGTCGTTGGGCCGTCGTTGGATGAGCTTCACAGCGCTTCTGAGCGGAACGGCTGGATTGAGACAGAGATCGGAAGAGCACACGTCTGAACTCCAGTCACGAATCACCATCTCG
>CALBTT010000150.1 GCA_937967645.1 uncultured Zoogloea sp. | reverse complement strand
CCCACTTCTCGGCCCTGTCGGCGCGGGCCTGCCCGCCGGAGATCGTCGGCAGCGCACTGGCCTTCCAGAACGCCATCGGCTTTGCCATCACCATGGTGTCGATCGCCCTCACCACCCGCCTGTGGCCGCAGCTCCACGAGCAGGTGGCCTGGCTGCTGCTGCCGGGGCCGCTGCTCGGGCTGCTGGCCCTGGCCCCGCTGTGGAGGAAGGGTCCGCCGCCAGCCTGAGCTCAGCCTTGCACAGCCCCCGAGGCGCCTGTCAGCACTGCCTGGTGGATCTGCTTGTATCTCTTGCTCAGGAATCGCCTCTCCACAAGCAGATAGAAGGGATAGCACAGCAGCAGGGTCCCGATGATGATCAGCAGGCCATACCAGACGCTGCCGGGGCCGACGAGCTGGCGCACGAACATATGCGGCAGCGGGTTGATCTTGCCGTGCAGCAGGTAAACCGAATAAGACATGGCACCCAGCATCAGCCAGGGCTCAAGCAACCAGAAATAGAACCTGTTGCCGCCCTTCTTGATCTGGCCGAGGAAGCGCTCCAGGCCAGAGATTGCCCACAGGAAGGCACCAAAGCACAGGGCAAAAGCCAGGTGGCCGCCGCCGGACATCGCCACTGACGCGATGAGCAAGCCGCTCACCAGGAGCACGACCGCAAGCTGCATCGCCCCCCCCTTGCAGAGGCGCTCCGCCCAGAAGCCGCCACGGTGCAGATAGGCCAGCCCGAGGCCGACGGAGAAGGACGGCCAGTAATGGATGAACAAACCGTGATTCATCTGCACCGGAAACACCATGAGCAGCAGCGCCACGACCGACACCGCGGCGATGACATGCCGGTAGTACTGCCTGAAATTGAGTGCGAGGAATACGACGATGTAGAACTGGAACTCGATGGCCAGGGTCCAGTACACCGAATTGATCGTGCTGAACTCCGCCTGCAGGTCATTCGTCGTCGCCCAGAAGACCTTGCTCAGGGACAGGAAGGCGGTCCATTCGGCGAGGTCAAGCTTGGCCGCGATGTTCTCCGGTGACACATAGACACCCGACTTGAACGAGCTGATCAGCTCAACCAGGTAAGGCGTCAGCAGGACAATCGCCACCGACGCCCAGAAGGTCGGATAGATGCGCAGCGCCCGGGCCTTCAGGAATGCCAGCGGCGGCTTGTTGCGCTCCAGGCAGGACTCGGCCGAGCAGGCGATCACATAGCCTGATATGACGAAGAACATCGGCACGCCCAGGCTGCCATAGGCCGACAGCTGGTAGATGCCCGGCAAGGCGAGTTCAAAAACCCCCTTCACATGAAACAGGAACACCCACAGGGCCGCCAGCCCTCTCGCAAGCTCCAATAGCAATACCACTCCGTGCCTCCTTGAGTGCTGAGGTGAAACGGACGACACCTGTCGTCACGGGCATCCACGGCGAGAAAGCCCCGGAAAGGACAACGACGCCCTGCTGCATTGCCGCATTCTGTCGCATTCTTCCCGCCTGGGCACGCCCACCAGGCGTCCCCACCGGGGAAAGCGAGCTTATTCCCGCCCCAGCCTCAGGATACGTACGGCACCGCCCACCACCACCGCGCCGATCAGGCTGCCGATGAGCCAGTCCGGCCAGGCCTGGCCGAGCCAGGCAACGAGCAGGCCGGCCACGATGACCCCGACATTGGCGAGGGCGTCATTGGCGGTGAAGATGTAGCTGGCCTTCATGTGGGCGCCGCCATGGCGGTGGCCGGCAATGAGGAACATGCAGGTCAGGTTGGCCGCCAGGGCCAGCAGGGAGACCCCCATCATCGCCGAGGCCACGGTGGCCGACCCGTGGATGACGTGGTCGAGTACCTGGCCGAACAGCCCGATGCCCAGCAGCAGCTGCAGCCATCCGGCGAAATGGGCGGCGCGCAGCTGCAGGGCGGCGTTGCGTCCTACCGCATAAAGGGCCACACCGTACACGGCGGCATCGGCAAACATGTCCAGGCCGTCCGCCAGCAGGCCTGAGGACTCGGCCCACCAGCCGGCCAGCCCCTCGATCACGAACATGGCGGCGTTGATGGCCAGCAGCCAACGCAGGGCCCGGCGCTCGGCGGCCGGATCGGTGGTGGTGGTGGCGGCCGGCAGGGCGTCCGCCGGCCCGCTGTGGAGACGCTCCGCCCCCATGCCCAGGCGGGCAATGCGGGCCTCGATGTCATCCACAGGCAGGCTGTGCCAGACGCTGACGGTGCGCGCCATCAGGTCGAACTCCAGGGCTTCGGCGTGGCCCTCCAGGGCCATCCGCACCAGGGACTCCTCCGCCGGGCAGTCCATGTCCCCCACCCGGAAGGTGGAGTGGCAGAGCGCCGCGCCCGGCCTGCCTCCGCTCAGGCGCGCGGTGCCCTCCTTCACGCCGGTCGTGCCACAGGCGCAGGCGCCGCTGCAGGCCCCCGTCGTCGATTCGCTCATGTTTCCCATCCCCAAAGAGCCGCGCGCGCCCATGCGCTGGCGCAGTGCTCCGGATGGTAGCCTTTCATCCCTGTCTTTCGCAGCCTCTCCCGCATGAATGCGCCCCTGATCCGCTATGTGGAACCGGTCTTCCGCCCGCCTTCCGAAGCCCAATCCCTGATTCTGCCCGTCACCGACGGCTGCTCATGGAATCAATGCACCTTCTGCGAGATGTACACCGCGCCACAGAAAGCCTTCCGTGCCCGCGGCGAGGACGAGGTGCTGGCGAGCATCCGGCGGGTCGGAGCGAGCTACGGCGGCCAGATCCGTCGGGTCTTCCTGGCCGACGGCGACGCTCTGGTGCTGCCGACGCGCCGTTTGCTCAACATCCTGGAAGCCATCCGCGAACACCTGCCCGCGGTGCACCGGGTGTCCAGCTACTGCCTGGCCCGCAACCTCAAGAAGAAAAGCGTGGCCGAACTCACCGCCCTGCGCGAGGCCGGCCTGAGCATGGTGTACCTGGGCGCCGAATCCGGCGACGACACGGTGCTGGCCAAAGTGTGCAAGGGCGAGAGCCACGACTCCACCCACAGCGCCCTCGACAAGCTCGGCGCGGCCGGCATCACCCGCTCGGTGATGATCCTCAACGGCCTGGGCGGCCAGGTGTATAGCGATCAGCACGCCGACAACTCGGCCCGCCTCGCCAACGCCACCCAGCCGGAGTACCTGTCCACCCTGGTGGTGAGCTTCCCCGGCGGCGAGCAGCGCTTCCGCGCCGGCTTTCCGGAATGGGAACCCCTCGATCAGCCCGGCCTGTTCCGCGAGATGGAACGCTTCCTGTCACAGCTGGACCTGCGCCGCACGGTGTTCCGCTCGGACCACGCCAGCAACTGGCTGGTACTCAAGGGCACCCTGGGGGCCGACAAGGACAGGCTGCTGGCCCAGGTGCGGCAAGCCATCGCCGATCCGGGCGGAGCGCCACTGCGGCCTGACTGGGCACGGGGGCTGTAGCGTGTAGGGGCGGCTTCAGCCGCCCGCCGACTCCGATCAAGCACCTGCGGGCGGCTGAAGCCGCCCCTACAACGCCCCTACAACGCCCCTACACACCCTACAAACCCCGGCCCCCAAGCCCGTCACGGGCGATGCGCCGCGGGAATGCTATGCTCGACGGGTTCGCCGTCCGCCTGCCGGTGGGCTGGCCCCACCATTTTGGGGAGTCCCGACATGCCATCCACCCTTGCCCTGCGCCCCGCTGCCGTCGCCACCCTGCTGGCCCTGGCCGCGCTGCCCGCCTTTGCCCAGACACCCGCCGCCAAGCCGGCCACCCCCGCTGCGGCCGCAGCCGCGCCAGTCCGCAGCGCGCCGGCACCTGCTGCGATGACGCCGGCAGCGACTCCCCCTGCCACAGCCACGAGATCGGAAGAGCGTCGTGTAGGGAAAGAGTGTAGATCTCGGTGGTC
>CALBTT010000149.1 GCA_937967645.1 uncultured Zoogloea sp. | reverse complement strand
CAGAACGTCATCAACCTCTGCAAGCTCATCGGCTACCGGCTGGATTCGCCGGTGGCCTCCACCACCACGCTTCGTTTCCGGCTCTCCGCCCCGCTCGGCAAGGATCTGACCATTCCGGCGGGGACGGCCTGCCGCGCCTTGCTGAGTGACGGCGAGGCGGATTTCGAGACGGTCGAGGACGGCTTGATCCCGCGAGGCCTACTCTCGGTGGACATCCCAGGTCGGCAAGGCGTGCGCCGCACCGAGACCTTCACTTCGACGGGGCTGCCATTCCAGCGCATCCGCCTGACCGGCGACGTCATCGCCCAGGGCACCATCACCGTTACGGTGGGGGACGACGCCTGGAGCGAGGTCGATCACTTCCAGGACAGCCTGGCCGACAGCCGCCATTTCATGGCCGACCTGGACGCCCTCGACATCTCCACCCTGATTTTCGGCGACGGGCAAAGCGGCGCTGTACCCGCTCAGGGAAGCGCCATCGCCGTCAGCTATCTGCAGACCATCGGAGACCAGGGCAATCTCGGTCCGAACCGGATCACCCAACTGCTGAGCCCGGTCTACCTCGACGGAGGCCAGGTCTCCCTGACCGTCACCAACCCGGTGCCCGCCACCGGCGGCGCTTCGCGGGAAGCCCTCGAACACGCCCGCCGACAGGCACCGGCGGAGCTGCGCAGTCTCTGGAAGGCCGTCACCCTGGAGGATTACCAGGCCCTCGCCGAGGGCTACCCCGGCGTCGCCAAGGCCAAGGTGCTCGACACCAATGCCTGTCAGAACATCCGCTATTACAACGTCCAACTGGCCATCGCCCCCAACGGCGGCGGAATGCCCTCGGCGCTGCTCAAGCGGGACCTCGCGGAGTTTCTCGAACGCCGCAAGGTCATCACGGTCGAGATCAACCTGTTCGACCCGATCTACCGGCCCGTTTCCATCGACGCCGAGGTCTACATCTGGCCCGGTGAACCGCTGGAAAACGTGCGCAGCCGCATCGAAGCCGCGCTCACCGATTTCTTTTCCTTCGACCGGGTCTCCTTCGGCCAGACCATTCACTTCTCCGACCTGGTGGCCCTGATCGACGGCGTGCGCGGCGTCAGCCACATGCACCTGTACGCGCCCCAGCAGGACATCGAGCTGCGCCACGGCGAAATCCCGGTTCTCGGCACCGTCAACCTCGATCTGCGGAGGGCCGGTTGATGTCGGATTGGTTCAAGGACAATCTGCTCGGCCTGCTGCCGCCGCTTTACGAGCACAACGACGAGGCCGGTGACCTGCGCACCTTTCTGAGCCTTCCCGCCGGAACGCTCGACGAGCTCAAGCAGGCCATCGACGACTTCCCGACCATCTTCGATGTGGATCATTGCGACGAGCGCTTTCTGCCGCTGCTGGCAAGGCTCGTCGGCCTCGAAGTGGACGGCACCTGTTCGCCGGACTGCCAGCGCCGCCGCGTGCGGGAGGCGGTCGAAATCTATCGCCGCAAGGGCACCATTCCGGCCATCGAACGCGACTTCGACGCGCTCGGTTGGCAGGGGGAACTCCAGGAAACCTTCCGCTCGGCGCTGCGTCTCAATGCCCGCTCCCGACTCAGCAGCGCCAAGCTGCCCGGGCTGGTGTTCAGCCTCGGCGTGTTTCGCGTGCTGTGTCTCAACCAGACCGAGGGGCTGCGCGACGCCCTGGTGTTTCACCACCCGGCGGGCACGCGCTGTTTCTGGCTCCAGTTCCTCCTCGAATGGATCGAAGGCGGCGCGATGCTCGACTTCGGGCACGCCAACGCCGTGCGCCGGATCGTGCTGGCGTTTCTCGACGAGACCTTCGTCCTTGGCCGCTCCTCGCTCGGTTCCTGCCGTCACCTGACCAACAAGCAGAGGGCCTGGGAGCTGCTGCAGCTCACCAGCACCACGGAGATGATCCCGGAGATCGACCGGGCCGCCGTGAAGGTCTCCCGTTTTCACGGCCGCCAGAACCGGATGCGCCTGAACCACAAGGCCCTCAACGACTGGCGGCTGCCGTACACCCGCGTCGGCGAGGATCGGGTTTCCTTCTGCACGCCCATCTACACCGGCCGCGACTTCGAAGGGGATGTGCTGGAAAGCGGCTTCGGGCTGGGCGAGAGCCATCTCAACCGCAAGCCGCTGACCCATGGCGAGACCGCGCTGCGCTACTGCTTCCGGCAGAAGGATTTCTTTTTCGACACGCAGGCGGAACCGGTCGAACGGGCGGAGGCCAAGTACGACCTGCGCCTGCCCCTGGAATCCCGGCACCGCCTCTGTTTCCAGCTTGGCCGCGCCAGGCTCAACGAAGGTCTCGATCTCACCGCCAACCAGGGCGGCATCAGCAATCTGCTGCTCGCCTCCACCGCTGGCTGCGACGCGGACGTCACCCTGGCCGTCGACCGGATCGACCGATGGCGGCGGAGAGGGCCTGTGTTCCGGCTCAACGCGAACACCCTGAACACCCGGTATCTGAGCAATGCGAATCTGACCGGCGAACGGGCCTCGCTTGAAGTCTACGTGGACACGGGCTCTCTCCAGCGCCATCGGGTCGAGACCATGAAGCTGGGCGCGAGCCCGCTCAACACCACCGGCCTGCGCCTCTCCGTGGATCGGACCCGACCCATGCGCGTCAGCCGCATGCGCCTCAACCAGGCTGGATTCCGCTGGTCGCGGCCTTCCTATCGCTGGCTGTTCCGTCAGCAGGATCTGCACGCGCCGACGCAGGCCGGGTTCGAGGCCGCCACCAACAACTATCGCGCCACCCAGTGGCCCACCTGAAGGAGAACCCATGGCGATTCACCTCTATCTTGACGAAGCGCTGACCCAGCAGATTTCCGAGGGGGATTTCAGCCGCCCCGAGGCCGAGAGCTACAACGGCACCGACGGCGACATCAAGGATCGGCAACTCTACGTCGCCAACGAGCAGACGAGCCTCGCTTCGGCCATCGACGCGGCGCAGACCGCCATCGCCCTGGCCGAACCGCGCTTTGCCGACGGCGAACTCATCATCATCGACGGCGAGCAGATGCTCGTCGAAAGCGGCGGCGGCACCGCCAATCTCACCGTGCAGCGGGGCGTGGCCAACACCGCTCCGGCCGCGCACGACGCCGGAACGACCGTCTATTCCGGCTACGACTACACCGGGCTGGTGCTCGATCCCATCGACGAAACCGGCACCGACGAATCGGTCTGGTACCGCCTGGCCCTGACCCAGGCCGGACTCGACACCGCCACCCAGGGCGCACCGCTCAACCTCGGCGACAAGGCATTCCAGCAGACGCTGTCTTTCTGGCGGCGCTGCACCGTGCTCCCGGGCACGCCGGTGCAAAACAAACTCGACATCAAGCTGCGCCTGACCGGCACGGAAAACCCGATTCTCTAAGGAGGCCGCCATGGCATACCACAGCATTCAAGGACTCGCCCACGGTCGGCTCGACCTGCTCAATCAACTGCGGACCTTTCTGGTGACCACCACCGGATGGACCCTGCACGACGACCAGTCGGCCGACCCGCAGCCGTATTTCGTCTTCAAGTCTCACGGGGAATCCGGGGCCGAGGACGTCTATCTGCAGTTCCGTATCAGCACCACCTCCGGGCGGATTCACGTCGCGGCATTCCAGTATTGGGACGCGGCCACCCACACCGGCGTCAACGAGGCTTCGCACACCAGTTACACCTACCTGCGGGTGGAGGACAGCGCCGACTTCATCTTCTGGCTGTTCGCCGACCTGGACCACGTCTTCGTGGTGACCAAGCTCGTCTCCACCTACTACGGCCATTACAGCGGCTTGCTGAAACGCTTCTGGTCCGGGGCCATCGCGCTCACGCAGGCGGCGGTCACCGCCGGAAGCGGCGTGGTGCTTCAGGTCAACGACGCCACCGTGGTCACGCCCGGACAGGACTATGTGATCAAGGACGACGCGGGCATCGAACGCGTGCGGGTGAGCGCCATCGACACCGCCGTCACGCCGAACACCATCACCGTCGAAACCCTCGTTCGGGATTACGCCTCGGGAGCCAAGATCGGCGAGGACCCGCAGCCGGTCGTCAACAGCTACTACAACGCGCCGGGCACCTTTTACGCCGTGAACAAATTCGACGGATGGACATCGGCGTCCGGACAGCAGGGCCGCTGCGGCGCGGCTAACGGCGGGCTCCAGGGCGAAACCGATCCGGAGATGCGCTACGGCACCACCATCCTCTTTCCCTGGCTCGCCTCGATGTCCGGCTCCGCCGCCTACCAGGAACTGCGCGGCGAACTCATCGAGATCTTCTCCGTGGGCGGCGGCAATGTCGCCTCGGAAGACACTATTCAAATCGGAACGGACAGCTACCGCGTGTTCAACCTGACCACCGGCGGCTGGTGCGCGGTGAAGGAGTAACGCCATGGCAACGCAAAGCGGAAAGCTCAAACCCATCAGCACGATCACCGGCCAGCGTCGTCCGGAAACGCTTGTGTCCATGAACCGTGGCCAGGCGCTCAAGCTCAGCGGGAGGATTCGCCGTGGCCGTGCATAAGGGACAACTGGCATCCATCACCACCCGCAGAGGCATCCGGCGGCCGGAACTGCTCGCCATCGGCGCGGCGCAACCCGGAGCGCTCTTCGAGCTGTTTTCCGGGGCACCGGCCAGGCGCACGGTGATGGTCCGGGCCGACAGCGCGGTGCGGGTCGCCCATCGGCTCGAACGTCGATCCGACCTCGCGCTTCGCGTGAACAACCGCCTGAACCGGAGCGCCGACCTTTGGCTCGTCGTCCATGGCCGACTGGGCGTCGATGCCGACGCGGCGGTGCGGGTGACGCGCCCCTGGCTGCGGAGCATCGACACCAGCGTCCGGACGTCCGGCGCACACATCAGCCGATCCGACACCGTTCAGCGCATCGCGATCCCGGCCGGGCTGCTGGCCGACACGCGCCAGATCCTGTTCGCGGTGCTCATCGATCAAGACCACGAAATTCAGACCTAAAGGAGAACAGCAATGGCACTGGGACTCATCGTCAAAACCGGCCGGATACTGACGGCCAAACTCCTCCTCGGCCAGGCCGTGGACGGCATCACCCACTGCGCCATCGGCGACGGGGATGCAAGCTTCACCGACCCGCAGAATCCGCCCGCGCCGGACATCGGCCAGACCGGGCTCAGAAACGAACGCGCCCGCAAGCGCTACTACAAGCGGACCTTCCTCAAGGAGGACGCCGAAGGGGCGCTCCTGGTCAACGGCGTGCGCTACCTGGAAACCGGCGAGGAGACCAACACCATCGGCATCTTCTTTCGCTTCGACGAGGCCGAGGCCAACGGCATCACCATCCGCGAATACGGCTTCTTCGGCGGCGACGTGCAGTACGTGCAAAGCGTCACCGGGGATCTCGCCATGGGCGGCGTGTTCCATCAGGACACCAACCCGACCGGCGAGGTGCTGCGCCCGGGCTACCTGTACGAGGTGAAGAACATTCCCGACTTCAACAAGATTTCCGACACCCGCGTGGAGCTGGTCGGGATCATCAAGATCTAACTGGAGGATTCAAACATGAGCATCTCACGCGAGACATTCGACCCGACCAAGAATTACAAGCGCATCCGTTACCATCAGGATCGCGACCTGCTGGATTCCGAACTCAACGAGCAGCAGGACATCATCAACCTGGAGCGGCGCAAGATCGCCGACATCCTGTTCAAGGAAGGCTCCATCATCATGGGCCTCGAGGTCAGCGCGGCCGCCAACGTCCTGACCCTGGCCCCGGGCGTGGTCTACATCGACGGCCATCTGGAACAGGTGAGCGGCGCGACCCTGACCTATGACCCGGCCACCACCAGCGGGGCCGATTACGTTTACGTGGAGCTGCTGAAGTACAACTACGGCTACACCCAGGACCCGGCCCTGATCAATCCGGCCACCGGCGAGCCCACCGCCGAGCGGGAAAAATGGGTTCTTTCTCTCAAGGCGACGGACACCAGCGGCCAGACGCTGCCCAACAACGTGGCCGAGCGCCGGGTGATCCCGATCTACAAGTTCGACCGCGAGAGCGGCGACGTCACGCCCACGGTGCAGGAGAAGTCCAACCTCTACCTGCGGGATCTGCTGGGCACGCTGCCGGGCAGCCGGATCACCGTCTCCTCGATCACCGAGGACCAGCTCTCCTTCGCCGCCGCCGAGGGGCTCAATTCCCTGATTCAGAACCTGGCCGAGCGCACCTTCGACCAGGCCGGAAGCTATCTGGTGCGGGGCTTCGACACCTTCATCGGCGGCGTCGACGACGACAGCGTGGAGGCGATCACCAACGCCGGACGCGCCTACATCCAGGGCTTCCGGCATCAGCGCGATCTGCCCACCTCGACCCTGGTGCCCAAATCCATCGCCACCAAGTCGGTGCGCGGCGAGCAGAAGACCTTCGACATCAACAAGCGCCGCTATCCGGTCAACTCCACGCCGCTCAAGGAGACGACCCAGGTGGAGGCCATCGTCGAGATCACCCGCAACGTCACTCGCGGCTCGGTGGGCGGCGGCGAAGACCTGCTCGACCCCAATCCCGTGGTGGACATCCTCGAGGTCAGCCAGGGGGCGACCATCTTCCAGGAGGGCGTGGACTGGCAGCAGTCGGGCAACCATGTCGACTGGCTCGGCTCCGGCAACGAACCGGCCATCGGCACCACCTACACGGTGCGCTGGACCTACACCAAGCAGATGGTCAAGGGCACCGACTACGTGGACAGCGGCTGGTTCGGACAGGCCAACCATCCGGCGGCCGGAAACTATTTCTATCTGGTGACCGCCTACAACGCCACCGGCGAGACGGCCTTCAACGCCGCTGCGGTCATTGCCCGGGCCACCGCCGCCGGGGAGATGAACAAGCTCTCCTGGCTGCCGGTCAGCGGCGCGACCGGCTATCGCGTCTACCGGGCCGCCACCAACGGCGCACGCACCGACTACAAGCGACTGATGGAGCTGGGCAGCGAGGCGCTCTCCTACGTCGACGACGGCGTCGAGGAGATCGGCACCGCTTCGCCTCCGGCCACCAACACGGCCGGACTCACCATGTCGCCGGTCCAGCTCGAGCTGGGCAACCTCAACGTGATCAACTTCGGGCGCGGCAGCCTCGGCGACCAGCCGGTGAACGGCTCCAACTGCAGCCTGGACTACGACTATTACCTCGGCCGCCGCGACATCGTTTACGCCACCACCACCGAGATCAAGCGGCTGGAAGGGGCTCCGGCGGATTTCCCGAAGCTGCCCATCGTGCCGGAAAACGCCCTGGGGCTGTGCAGCATCGACTGCCCGCCCAACTCCACCGACATGGAGATCCGCAACTTCGGCCTGACCCGCATCACCATGGACCAGATCCACGACATCATTCAGGACGTCGAGGACCTGAAGTACAACGATGCCCAGTACCAGATGAACAACGAGCTGCAGAACCGGGACGCCCAGACCAAGAAAGGCATCTACTCGGACGACTTCTCGAACACCGCCCAGTCGGACATCTACCACGCCGAATGGGACGCCCGGGTCAACGAGATCGCCCGCTTCGTCGCGCCGGACCGCATTCCGCACTCCACCGTGCTCTCGGTCGATCAGGCGGGCAGCAACGCCAGCTTCTTCGGCAGCCTGGTGCTGCTGCCGGGCAACGAGACCGTGCTGGTGGAGCAGAACGACTGGTCCGAGGAGCGCAACATCAACCCCTACGCGGTGTTCGACAAGCCCCCGGCCATGCTGCAGATCACGCCCAACCTCGGGCGGCGCGGCCAGACCGGCATCGCCGTCACCGGCATCAACTTCACCCCGAGCAAGTCCGGCATCGTGCTGCGCTGCGACGGCCAGGTGATGGCCAGCAACCTGATCAGCGACGAGGCCGGTCGGGTCAGCGCCTCCTTCACCATTCCGACCAACGCCCGCAACGGCAACCGCATCGTGGAGATGGCCGACGGCGTCTACTCGGCCCGGGCCAGCCTGCAGATCAACGATCCGCTGGTCATCACCCGCATCGAGCGCATCATCGAGAACCGCATCATCCGCGTGCCCGTGGTGCAGGTGGTCTGGCGCACCCAGACCATCTTCGTACCCCGCGATCCGCTGGCCCAGACCTTCAGCTTCACCCAAAACCAGGTGATCTCCAGCATCGGACTGCAGTTCACCGCCAGGGACCCGAGCATCCCGGTCACGGTGCAGATTCGCGGCGTCACCACCGGTCTGCCCAACGGCGTGGTGTTCGCCGAGAAGGTGCTGGCCCCGAACGAGATCAGCCTGAGCGGCGAGACCCGCATTCGCTTCGACGACCCGTTCTACGCCGAGGCCAACACCAGCTATTCCGTGGTGCTGCTGACCAACAGCACCAATTACAAGGTGCGCACCGCCACTCTCGGCAAGATGGGCCGCTGGGGCATCATCACCCGGCAGACCTACATGGAAGGCGTGCTGCTGGAGAGCTCCAACGCCGAAACCTGGACGCCGCTCAACGGCTCCGACCTGGCGATGAAGATCTACGGCTACAACTTCCAGTCCGAGGGGATGATCCGCTTCCAGCCGATCACCGGCGTGCAGTTCTCCGACATCAACCTCGACGAATACTCGGCCATCCCCCAGGGCACCGGCCTCGACTGGGAATACTCCACCGACGGCGGCGTGACCTGGGACGCCATGGTTCCCGCCGAGGAGGAACGGCTGCCCAACCTCGCCACCCGGGTCCAGATCCGCGTGCGTCTGAGCAGCTCGCTTTCCAACGACACCCCGGCCATCAACTTCCGCGACGTCAACCTGGTGGGCTACCTCAACAAGACCACCGGGGCCTACCTGACCCGCGAGAACGAGCTGACCCAGGGGGTGGAATCGACCAAGGCCTATGTGCAGATGCAAATCCCCAGCGGCACCACCCTGCAATGGTTCGCCAGCAACGACGGCGGCCTGACCTGGGAGGCGATGACCATCCAGGACACCCGGCCCATCGACGAGAACTGGACCGAGTACACCCTGGTGCGAACCTTCACGGACAACACCGGCAACAAGGTCCGCTACAAGGCCGAGATGACCGGCACGCCGCTGATCTACCCGCGCATCCATTCGCTGGGCGCGACCCTGAGCTAAGGAGGCACGGCCATGATCGTTCGACGCAAAGGCGGCCTGACCGAGTTCATCCCCACGCCGCAGGAGAAGCGCGACGGCCTGATCCGCGACCACGCCCTGGGCCTGCTGGAGAATCTGCACCAGCGCCTGGCGCGGCTGGAACGGGCGTCAAAGCTCCCGGCCGACGAAGCGGAGGCCTTCACGGCGCTGCTGGCGCGGATGCGGGCCGACGAGTCGCGCAACCTCGAGCTGCACGCCAGCCTGATCACCTCCGATACCGCCTCCGGCTGACCGGCTCACTGCCACCGCCAACCCAGAAACCCCGGATACGGCCAGCCCGTTCCGGGGTTTCTGCCGTCTGTGCGCCGCCCAATCCGGCCAATCTCGCAAGCCATTGAAAATAAAGGTGTTAAATGTCGGCTTCGGCTGTTCTTCTACTTGATTTGTGTCCGGAAAGAAGCATTCATTCATGGTGTAAGCGGAGGCTAAAAAGCCTTGCCAGACAACGACTTAGAAGCGCCATGAACGACGGAGGCACGCATGAACCTGAAAGAGATCCACTACGGGATCGAGATCGAGACCGTAAAACGCACCCGGGAGCAGATCGCCTGGGCCATCCACTCGGTGGTGGGCGGCACGGTCCGCCATGTCGGCATCCCCAGCAGCTATGACCCCTGGGAGGTCGAGGACCTGCGCGGCCGCGTCTGGAAGGTGGTGGGGGACGCCTCCCTGACCAGCGTCCCGGCCCATCTGCGGGCCGAGGTGGTCAGCCCGGTGCTCGGCTACGACGACATCCCGCAACTGCAGGAGGTGGTCCGGGCCATCCGCCGCGCCGGAGGCAAGATCAACAGCCAGTGCGGCATCCACATCCATATCGACGCCGCGCCCTTCGACGGCAGGCACCTGGGTAACCTGGCCAAGATCATCTACAAGCAGGAGCCGCTGATCCTCCACGCCCTCGGCATCAGCCGCGACCGGCTCAACCGCTACACCCGGCCGGTCAGCGACGAGCTGATCCAGCGCATCGAACAGCATCGCCCCCGCACCAAGGACCAGCTCAACCGCATCTGGTACGGCTACCACAACCGCCAGCCCCAGCACTACGACAACAGCCGCTACCACGGGGTCAACCTGCACAACGTCTGGTACCGGGGCACGGTGGAGTTCCGCTGGTTCGAGGCGACCCTCCACGCGGGGCGGATCAAGGCCTACCTGCAATTCTGCCTCGCGGTCGCCGCCAAGGCGCTCAACGGCCGGGCCGCCTCCAGCCGCAAGCGGGACTTCGATCCCCAGAGCGCCAAGTACGACTTCCGGGTCTTCCTGCTCCACCTCGGCCTGATCGGCGACGAGTTCAAGACCGCCCGCAAGCATCTGATGGCCAACATGCCCGGCGACGCCGCCTTCAAGAACGGACGGCCCAAACCGGAGGACGTCCTTCCGGATGAAACCGAAACCACCACTCTCACCAACGAGGCCGGGCAAGTTCCCGGCCTCACTGTTTAAGGAGGTGCCCCATGAAGATTCTGATCCGCTCCACCACGCTGGACGGCGAACCGATCCCCGGCAGCGGGGAAACCCTGCAGGCCGCCGACTGCCTCGAAGTTGTCGAGCTGATGCGCGGCCAGACGCCGTTTACCGCCAGCCGAGCGCCCCGGGACTACATGACCGAGGTGCTCTCCGGCATCGAAGGCGGGCCGACCCAGCCATTGCCGGAGGATGCCGCCGCTGCGGCCGCCGAGTTTCTCACCCGTCTGGCCCGGCACGGCCTGATCGAGTTTCTGCCCGACGACAAGGCCAGCGATCCCTGGCCGGAACGCTTCCTCGAAGCCCTGGAGACGGTGCGGCTCTCCGGGCGCACCAACATGCTCGACCACCCGGAGGTGACCCGGCTGACCGCCGAGATGGGCTACCCGGAGGTGGCCGAGTGGCTGGCTGACCACCGGCGCGAATACGCGGCCTTCGTTCTTGAGGGGACAAGACCGCTCGGCAAGAACTTCGGCGGCAAGGAGGACCCGGCTCCATGTGCGGACAAGTAGGCATCATCTTCGGCCGCAAGCGCAGACGGCCCGACGAGCGGGATTACCTGCGCGAGCTCTTCATCCGCATGCTGCTGCACAGCGAGGAGCGCGGCCCGCACGCCTCCGGTCTGGCCTGGCTCAAGACCGACGGCAGCCACCGCATCTTCAAGCGGCCGATGCGGGCGCACGAGCTGGTCTACGAGAAGCCGTTCCAGGAGCTGCTCGGGCAGGTCGACAACGAGACCACCATCCTCATGGGCCACACCCGCTGGCGCACCCGGGGCAACGAGTTCAACAACCGCAACAACCATCCCATCCGGGCCGGGATCGTCATCGGCACTCACAACGGCACCATCTACAACGCCGATTATCTGTTCCGCCGTCTCGGGCTGCCGCGCTACGCCGAGGTGGACAGCGAGCTGATCTTCCGCCTGGCCGACCGCTTCGCGCCCGAAGGCCCCATCGACCAGGAGGGCCTGAAGAAGGCGCTTGCCCTCTGTCGCGGCCAGATGAGCGCCGTGCTGGCCTCACGCCTCGACCCCGGCACCATCACCGTGCTCAAGGGCAACAAGCCGCTCTGCCTGCGCATCCACCGCCAGCACCGGGTGGTGCTCTACGCCTCGGACGACGCCTTTATCGACTTTGCCGTGGACAACGAGAAGGGCTGGCGCGAGCTGGAGGTGCCGCCCATGACCATGCTCACCATCCGCCACGAGGATGTGCGGGCCATCGAAAACAGCGAATTCCGCTTCATACCCCAGGAGCGCAAAGGGACACTGCCCGAAGGAGTGAATGCATGAACATTGGAGACACCGCGAAGCTGAACACAAACCCGGAAGACAGTCCCGAGACCATCCTCCGGCTCTTCGTCTACGGCACCCTGAAACGGGGCTACTGGAACCATCAACGCTTCTGCGCCCAGGCCCGCAGCATCGAACCGGCCGTGGTCTGGGGCAGGCTCTACCA
>CALBTT010000148.1 GCA_937967645.1 uncultured Zoogloea sp. | reverse complement strand
GAGATGGTGATTCGTGACTGGAGTTCAGACGTGTGCTCTTCCGATCTGTGACGATTTTTCTCATGATTGAAGGCTCCCTTTTATAGCGCTTCGGTCCCGGACTCGCCGGTACGGATACGAATGGCTTGTTCCAGGTCGAACACGAAGATCTTGCCGTCGCCGATCTTGCCGGTGCTGGCAGACTTCTCGATGGCTTCAATGACCTGATCGAGGATCTCGGTCTTCACGGCGGCCTCGATCTTCACCTTGGGCAGAAAATCGACCACGTATTCGGCGCCGCGGTACAGCTCCGTATGGCCCTTCTGGCGGCCGAAGCCCTTGACCTCGGTCACGGTGATGCCCTGCACGCCAATGGCGGAGAGGGCTTCACGCACTTCGTCGAGTTTGAAGGGCTTGATGATGGCAGTAACGAGTTTCATGGCTTGGATCCTCAGACCGACGGCCGACGGGCGGCCGCCGTGCGGTTGCGGGAATTAGAAGGTACGGGTGATGGACAGAACCACGCGGTCCTTGCCCAGATCCTTGCCCAGCAGGTTGGTGTACCAGGCGCTGGAAGCATTCGTATTGACATAGCTGAGGCCGACCACGGTACCGCTGAAGTCCTTGGTCACGCCGAGCTTGTAGTCGGTGTAGGAGGCGCCATCGGACGCGGCGCCATTCACCTTCTGGCGACCCACGTGGGCAACCAGATTCACGCTGGGCACCAGCTCGTAGTTGGCGGTCAGGTCCAGGTAGCCGGAGTTCTTCGAGCCGGCCCAGCCGAACAGGTCGCTGAAGGAGTGGGAGTACTTCAGGGTCAGGATGCTGTAAGTCCCGGCCACGTAGCCTTCGAGGGTGTTCGGGTTGTTGCCGTAGCCGCTGCCCGGGTAGAAGTACTGCAGCAGACCCACGTCATAGCTGAAGTCACCGACGGTGTTCTTGAAGCCGCCGTAGAAGTCCATCTCGAGGCTGTTGCTGACGGTGGAGTTGCCATCGCTCAGCCAGGACACGTTGGAGGCCCAGGTACCCACGTAGAGGCCGCTGGAATGCGCGTAATCAAAGCCGCCCTGCACCGCCGGCTTGCGGTTGGTCTGGCCGATGCCGCGATAGACGTACTCGGAAGCAAAGCCGATGTTGCTGGTGAAGGTGTGCTCGGGAGCCGGCGCGGCCTCTTCAGCGTGGGCCATGGTCGGCAGGATGACGCTGGCGGCGATCAGGGCGGAGGCGATGACGGTCTTGCGCATGATGGAGATTCTCCTGGTAATCAAAGTTGGCGAATCACATTTAGCAATCGATGTGCCAGTTTGAAAAATCATGTTGTTTCAAATACATGCACAGGAATCGGGGGCTCTGCTGCGCCGCGGGAAAATTGATGCACGCACCAACTTGGCATCATGCACCAATAAAGGGCGCCGAATTGGTGCGCGTGCGGCGGGCGCCCATCCTCCAAGCCGGTGCTAAACTTTCACGCATACGGGGCCTTCCTGCGGCCCACCCAAGACTCTCCCATCCAAGAGGTATACCGCCATGGCCAACCCCAAGATCCTCGACGAACTCGGTGCCAAAGTGTCCGAGCTGCTCGCCAGCAGCCCCGCCAAGGACATCGAGAAAAACGCGAAGGCGCTGCTCGCCAGCGGCTTCTCCAAGCTCGACCTGGTCACCCGTGAGGAATTCGAAGTGCAGAAAGAAGTGCTGACCCGCACCCGTGAGAAGCTCGCCGAGCTCGAGCACCGGGTAGCCCGCCTGGAGGCGGAGCTGGCTTCCCGCCCGCCCGCCGCCGGGGTCTGAACCACTCCGACGCCCGACGGTCAGTACAGGGGCGCTCCGGCGCCCCTTTTTTGTTTGCGCCCTCCCCTCAACCCGCATCGTCCGCTGCATCAAGGAGTCCCGCTTGAAACAGATCCTCGCCCTGCTGGCCGTGTGTGCCACCCCGGCCCTGGCGGCCCCCGTCGGCTATACCATCGACAGCAACCACACCTTTCCGCTGTTCGAAACGGACCATCTGGGCTTTTCCACCCAGCGCGGCCGCTTCAACAAGACCAGCGGCAAGATCGTCCTCGACAGCGCCGCCCGCAAGGGATCGGTGGAGGTGAGCATCGACGCGACCTCCATCGACATGGGCTTCGCCAAGTGGAACGAGAACATGCGCGGCGAGGGCTTCTTCAACACCGCCGAATTTCCGGTGATCAGCTTCAAGTCCGACCAGCTCCGCTTCGAAGGCGACAAGCCGGTGGCTGCCGAAGGCACCCTGACCCTGCTCGGCGTCAGCAAACCGGTGACCCTGACCCTGGCCCGCTTCCACTGTGCGCCCCACCCCCTCAACAAGCGCGAGACCTGTGGTGCCGACATCACCGCCCGCATCAAGCGCTCGGAGTTCGGCATGACCAAGAACATCCCGTCGGTGAGCGACGAGGTCCGCCTGCTGATCGCCGTCGAAGCCTTCCGCGACGCCCCCTGAGTAAATGACACCCTGATATCGCCGGGCGCCACTCCCGGCTACACTCACGGCTTTACCCATTCTGGGAAATGCCGTGAGCCTGGCCCTCCTGACAAGCCGCGCCCTGGTCGGCCTCCTCGCCCCGGAGGTCACCGTCGAAGTCCATCTGGCCAACGGCCTGCCGGCCTTCACCCTGGTCGGGCTCCCCGACGTGGAGGTACGCGAGGCCCGTGACCGGGTGCGGGCGGCCCTGCAGACCGCCTGCTTCGAGTTCCCCCAGCGGCGTATCACGGTCAACCTGGCCCCTGCCGACCTGCCCAAGGAGGGCGGCTGCTTCGACCTTCCCATTGCCCTCGGCATCCTGGCCGCCTCCGGACAGATCCCGGCCACGGATCTCGCCCGCTATGAGTTCGCCGGCGAACTCTCCCTCACCGGCGAACTGCGCCCGGTACGCGGCGCCCTGGCCCTGGCCCGGCAGGCCGCCCGCAGCGGACGGACCCTGATCCTGCCCGCCGCCAACGCCCCCGAGGCGGCCCTGGTGCAGGGCGTGCATGTGCTACCGGCCACCAGCCTGCTGGCGGTCGCCGCCCATCTGTGCGGCCACACCCTGCTCGGCGCCTATGCCGGCGAGACCCTGGCGGCGCCCCCCGGCTACCCCGACCTCGCCGACGTCAAAGGCCAGCTGCAGGCCCGCCGCGCCCTGGAGGTCGCCGCCAGCGGGCAACATTCCCTGCTGCTTTTCGGCCCCCCGGGCACGGGCAAATCGATGCTCGCCCAGCGCCTGCCCGGCCTGCTGCCACCGATGAGCGACGAGGAGGCCCTGGAGAGCGCGGCCATCCTGTCGGTGGAAGGCAGCTTCCGCCCGGAGCAGTGGAGCGCCCGCCCGATGCGGGCCCCCCATCACTCCGCATCGACAGCCGCCCTGGTGGGGGGCGGCAGCACGCCCCGCCCCGGCGAGATCAGCCTGGCCCACAACGGGGTGCTGTTCCTCGACGAGCTGCCCGAGTTCGAGAAGCGGGTGCTGGAGGCCCTGCGGGAACCCCTCGAAAGCGGCCACATCACCATCTCGCGCGCGGCGCGGCGCGCCGAGTTTCCGGCCCGCGTGCAGCTCGTTGCGGCCATGAACCCCTGCCCCTGCGGCTACCATGGCCACCCGGACGGACGCTGCCGGTGCACGCCGGAGCAGATCGCCCGCTACCACCACAAGCTCTCCGGGCCGCTGCTGGACCGCATCGACCTGATGCTGGAAGTCCCCGCCCTGCCCGCCTGCGAGCTGCAGTCCGCCGCCCCCGGCGAAGCCTCCGCGGCAGTGCGCGAACGGGTCGCCACGGCCCGGGGCGTTCAGCTGGCGCGGCAGGGGAAGCCCAATGCCCTCCTGGCGGGGGGCGAGATCGACCGCTGGTGCACGCCCGACGCCGCCGGCGCCCGCTTGCTGGCCGGCGCCATCGATCGGCTCGGTCTGTCCGCCCGCGCTTACCATCGGATCCTGAAGGTCGCGCGTACAATTGCGGACATGAACGGCGCCGATACTGTCTGCGCCCCCCATGTGGCCGAGGCGGTGCAAAGCCGCCGCGGCCCGGGCACCACCTCTTAATCAGTCAGGAGCACTCCCTTGTCATCGTCCCTGCCCGCCACCGCGCACCGCTCATCCCGGTGGCTACTCTGGCTTGCCGGATTCATCATCGTGCTGGGCGGTCTGGCCGCCGGCTATACCTGGCTGGTCCTCAACTGGAGCTATTCGTCCGGTGAGCGGGCTGGCTACGTACAGAAGTTTTCCCAGAAGGGCTGGCTGTGCAAGACCTGGGAGGGCGAGTTGGCGATCGTTGCGATCCCCGGCAGCCTGCCGGAGATCTTCCAGTTCACGGTGCGCGACGACGCGGTGGCCGCAAAGATCAACGCCCTGATGGGCAAGCGCGTGGCCCTCTCATACGAGCAGCACGTCGGCATCCCATCGACCTGCTTCGGCGAGACCGGCTACTACGTCGGCAACATCCACGCCGTCGAGTAAAGCCCCGGGGGCGCCCCGCCCCCTCTCTTCCCGGAAATTCCCGATGCCTTACGCCCAACTGGCGATGCTCCTCGCGGCGCTCGCCACTGTCGGTCCATTCTCGATCGACACCTACCTGCCGGCCCTGCACGCCATCGGCAGCGACCTGCAGGCCGACCCGGTGCAGGTCCAGCAGACCCTCACCGCCTACATGCTGCCGATGGGCATCATGGTGCTGTGGCACGGAGCCTTCTCGGACGCCTGGGGCCGCAAGCCGGTGATCCTGGTGTCGATGCTGCTGTTCATGCTGGCGTCGGTGGTCTGCGTGCTGGCTTCCAGCATCGAGATGCTGCTGGTCGGCCGCGCCCTGCAGGGCATCAGCGCGGGCGCCGGGATGGTGGTGGGGCGGGCGATCGTCCGGGACCTGATGGAGGGGCCGCGTGCCCAGCGCCTGATGAGCCACGTGAGCATGGCCTTCGCCATCGGGCCGGCCATTGCGCCGGTGCTGGGCGGGTGGATCCACACCGCCTTCGGCTGGCGCGCCATCTTCGTCTTTCTGGCCCTGCTGGGCCTGGCCCTGGCCGCCCTCACCGCCTGGAAGCTGCCCGAAACCCATCCACCGGCAGCCCGCCAGCCCCTGCACCCGGGCCCCCTGGCGAACCGCTACGGCCAGGTATTCACCACGCGGGGCTTCCTGCTGCTGACCTTCGCGGTGGGACTCAACTTCAACGGCTTCTTCATCTACGTGCTGTCGGCGCCGGTATTCCTGATGCGCCACCTGGGGCTGGGGGAGACGGAGTTCGGCTGGATGTTCATCCCCGGCGTGATGGGGATGATGTGCGGTTCCGCCCTGTCGGCCCGGCTGGCCGGCCGCCTGTCGCCGCCGCGGACCATCACCCTCGGCTTCGCGCTGATGCTGACCGCCGCCGCCGCCAACCTGGGCGTGAGCTTCCTGATGCAGCCGGGGCTGCCCCAGTCGGTGCTGCCGATCATTCTGTACAACTTCGGCATGGCCATCGCGATGCCCAGCCTGACCCTGCTGGCCCTCGACCACTTCCCCACCCACCGGGGGCTGGCGGCCAGCTGCCAGAGCTTCCTGCAGATGCTGGTGGGGGCCCTCACCGCCGGCCTGGTGGCCCCCGCCTTGTGGGACACGCCCGGCGGCCTGGCGGGCAGCATGGCCGCCTACCTGACACTCGGGCTGTGCAGCTTCGGCCTGTGGAAGCGCTTCTTCCACAGGGCCGGGGGCCCGGGCTGACCAGGGTTCAGCTGAAGCTGTCGGCGAAGAGGTTCCGGGCCCAGCCGAACATGTCCTCGTAGTGGCCCTTGGTGGGTGCAGGGGCCTCCGCCAGGGTATTGGGGACGGGCTTCATCAGGCCGGTGGCCGGGTCGTAGGCAAACACCACAGTCAGCCACGAGGCCGTGGTGGCCGTGATCGGGCTGTAACACGCAGAACTGGTCATCGGGGCCGGATCGGGCTGCTCGCCGGCGAAGTAGCGCACCAGCGCGTCCGCACAGACCTTGGCCTGGGCATTCGCCATGTGGCCGGACTTGGGCTGCCCGGTGCCCTGGGAGTCACCGATCACATGCACATTGGGCACCAGCTTCGACTCGTAGCTGAGGGGATTCACCGGCGCCCAGCGCGTTGCCGGGTCGCTGCCGAGCAGGCCCGCTGCAGCAACCAGCTTGCCGGCGCGCTGCGGCGGGATGACGTTGGCCGCGTCGAAGGCAATGGTCTCCCAGTTGGTGACGATCTTCCTCGCCGCCCAATCGACCGCCAGCACCTCGGAGCTCGGCCGGTAGTCGATCACCCCGGCATAGGTGGTCTGGAAGGCCGTGTGGAAGGTATGTGGCTCGGCAACGACGTCGGTGTTGGCGTCCAGCACGATGACCTTGCCCGCCCGGCGGCGGCGCAACATGCTGTCGGCCAGCAGACAGGCCCGCTCATACGGCCCCGGCGGGCAGCGATAGGGCGCCTTGGGAATGGACATCACGAATGTGCCGCCGGCGGGCACAGAATCGAGCTGGGCCTTGAGGGCCAGGGTCTGCGGCCCTGCCTGCCAGGCGTGGGGCAGCACCGCGCTGTCGAGGCCGGGGATGGGCTCGAAGTCGATGCCCGGGGCCAGCACCAGCTTGTCATAGGGCAGCCGGGTGCCATTGGCGGTGGTGACCACCCGGTTCACCGTATCGATGCCGACAGCCCGGTCCGCGACGAGATTGACACCGTACTTGGTGCGCAGCGCGTCATAGCGCAGGGTGATGGTGCTCATGCCCGTGGCCCCGGTCATCACCAGGTTGCTGAGGATGCACGACACGTGGCTGGGATTGGGCTCGATCAGGCTGACCTGGATCTGCGGGTTCCACAGGCGGACATACTTGGCCACCGTGGCGCCGGCGAAGCCACCGCCCACCACGACGACCCGGGGAGCGGCCGCCTGGGCACGGCCGGCGACCCCGAGGGAACCTGCGGCAGCCAGCAGGCCGGAAGCCTGCAGGAGTTTGCGACGATTGTTCGAGAACATGGTTTATTCCTTCTTGATCGATGCGCTCAGTCGTCCCGCGACTTGCGGTGCTTGGAGGACGTCCCGCCCGAGGCGGTGGCGCCGTTCTTGCCGAGGGAGGCGTAATACCGGGCGATCAAGCGGATCTGCTCGTCGGAATAGCCCGCGGCCTGCCGGTGCATGATCTCGTCGGGCTTGAGCTTGGCCTTCATCTCGATGAGTTCCTTGTAGATCTCACCCTCGCTCTCGCCCGCCAGCTTCTCCATGCCGGACACGGCCTGGCCGTTGGTACCGTGGCACTGGGCACACTGGGCCGCCAGCAGGCGCCCCGGCGGCGGTGCCGCGTAAGCGCTGGCCGCTCCCAGCAAGGCCAGCGCGAGCGCGCCGGGCAAGATCTTTCCATTGGCTGTCATGTTGCTCCCTCCATCACGGCGCCCGCGGTAGCGGGCGCACCGAAACTAGTCCTCGAAGTGGATCCGGGTGGCCACCACGACGCCGCGGCTGGCGTCGAACCATCCCTTCAACTCGATCTTGCGTCCGTTGGCCAGGTTGCTGCGGGTACCTCCCTCGAAGCTCACCGTGGCGCTGGCATCGACCGCCTGCCCGCGCAGGATGAAACGCTGGGTGGCCGGGTCGAAGGCCTCGATCAAGGCGGTGATCTCGAAGTCCTCGCCGCTCGAAGCGTCCTCGTCGCTGGTCTCCACCTCGTCGGCGATCAGCACACCGCTACGCACCGTGCCTTCGACCTCGACACGCACACCCTGCGCCAGACTTCCCTTGATGCGGGCCCGCGCCGCATCCACCGTGACCCCGTCGACCACGAAGGAGGTGGGCGACAGCATCTGCGACACGCTCCCCTCGACCTTGGCCTCGCCATCCGCCAGGGCGGCACGCCGTGCCCCGGAGACGCTATCCACACTCCAGACCCCGCCCACCGGGCCCCGCGACGACGACACCCGGAGGATCTGGCCGTCGGCCAGCCCGCTCAGCTGCGCAGCCGGCACGGCCTGGTAGTCGATGACCACCCCCGCCAGCACGAAGCGCCGCCGAGCCCCATCCAGACCGCTCACCGGTCCGCGCAGGCGGTAGCGGCTCACGCCGCTGCGCGGCTCGATGCGGGTCGCGGTGTAGGCGCCGGTCGCCGCGTTGTAGGCGCCGTAGACCTCCACCACGTCCCCCGTCCGCAGGGCGGTCAAGCCGTTCAGACGCTCATCGAAGACGGTCGTGGGCTTGACGCTCACAGTGGCGCCGAGCACCGTGAAGGTCCCACGCGCCAGGTCGATGCCATTCACCGGACCGACGATCTCGCTGCCGTACACGATCTGGCTGGCCCGGCCGGTACGTGCGACGAAATCGGCCGTGCCGCTGATCGTCGTCACCATGCCCAGGCGCAGATCGGCACGGCTACGGGTGTTGCCGTCCTCGTCGGCCACGCTGGCGCTGGTATCGTCAAAGCGCACACCGGCAACGATGACCGAACCAAAGCCAGAGATGGAACCCACGGTCACCGCACTGGATACCGTCCCCGTCCCGCCCGTTCCGACCCCGGCGAGGTCGCCCCCGCCACCACCGCCGCAGGCAACCAGGACTCCGACTGCGACAAGGCTGGCGGCCCAGCGATAAAACCTGTTCATTGCTCCAGACTTCGGGTGCTCACTCACGATTCGGCTCCGTGGGGATGGGTAGGGTCGCGTCTCCCGCGACCTCGGCGTAGCTGTAAAGACCGATGCGGAGCCGCTGATCCTGCCGGCGGCCGGCCTGCCGGTCCGCCTCGATCAGGCCCTCCAGCATCGGCACGGCGGACTTCATCAGCGCGGTCCATTGCCCCAGGACGAAGCCCCGCATGCGTTCGATGGATTCGGCGGACAGCTCGTCGGCAAACACCGCCTGCTCGAAATGCGGCGGCTCTTTCGCCAGCACGTTGGCCACCGCCGCCGCCAGGTGGTCCCCCGCGTTGTCCCCCAGAAAGCCCAGCATCGCGGTCTGGGCGTCGCTGGGAACAAAGGCGTTGCGGACCAGGCTCACTTCATCCGCGGCCGCATCCAGGCGCGCTACGCCCAGGCGGCACATCTCCTCGAGGAGGCTGCGCGGATGCACGTCGCGGGTCACCCCCTGGGCCAGGCTCTCGAAGCTGGGTCCGCCCGCTGCTTCGGCCACGCGGGGCAAGGCCCGCGGCGCGCCCGCTTCGTCCAGATACAGCGGATCGGTCTGCCAGCGCGCAAAGACCTCGGCGGCCGGCGCCTGGCGTACCGCCCGCGTGGCCCGCCGCTCACGGGTCAGGCGGGTGACCTCCCGCCGGTTGAGCCCGGTCGCCACGCTGATGCGGCTGACCAGGCGCGAAGGAGCCTGGGCGGGCTGGGCTTTCAAGGCTTCATCCACGAAGGTCTCCTTCAACATTTCTTCCAGCGCCGCGAACGGCACCCCCTTGGCCAGCGCGAGCCGGGCCACCGGCCCGAGCACTGCGCGCAGCGCCTCGCCCAGGGCCTGATCAACAGGCGCCCCAGCTTCTCCCGGCCGTTCTTCTGGCCCTGCGCTCACGGTGAAACCTTGTGCAACATGATTGCCCCGAATTCTAAATGTGCATTTTGCACATTTCAAGAGAATTTAATCATTTTCTTATGAACATCCAAAAACAAGCGGGGCGCCCAGGCGCCCCGCTTGTCTCTACCCGTCCGCTCAGACCCGTGTCATGGCATGGCCAGTTCCCGCTCCGCCCAATAAAGCGCCGTGATGGTCTTGGCATCGGTGATGCGGCCGTCGAACACCGCAGCGCGCGCCTCCTCCAGGCTGAGGGTCAGGATCTCCAGGAACTCCCCTTCGTCCCAGGCGTGGCCCACATGTTCCAGGCCCCGGGCAAGAAAGATCTCGATGCGCTCATTGGAGTAGCCGATGCAGGGATGCATCACGCCGAGGTAGCGCCAGTCCTCGGTGACATAGCCGGTCTCTTCCTGCAGCTCGCGCCGGGCGCAGGCCAGGATGTCCTCGTCCGGGTCGATCTTGCCGGCGGGCAGCTCCAGGAAGGCTCGCCCGACCGGGTAGCGGAACTGACGCTCGAAGACCAGCCGACCATCGGCCAGCACCGGGATCACCACCACCGCGCCCGGGTGCTTCACGTACTCGCGGCCCCCGGTGCTGCCGTCCGGCAGCCGGACCTCGTCCCGGTAGACCTTCAGCAGGCGTCCCTCGAACACCGCTTCCGTCGACAACTGTTCCTCGTGCAGAGGGTCTTTCATTCCATTCTCCCTTGGGCCACTCACAGGTTCAGGCCGGGAGGATCGCATTGCCGGGGCGCGCCTGACCAGCCCCATCCTGCATAATCCGGAGCCATCCACCTTCACGGAGCTGTCGTGACGCCCTCCCTGCCGCCCCTGCGCGATCAGCTGCTGCACCCCAGCGGGGGGCTGATCTACCACCTGCGGGCGCTGCGCCATCGGCATGGCCTGTGGCGCAGCTTCCATGGGGTAGTGGCAGGCTGGCTGGATGCCTGGCAACCGGAGCGACGGCGGCTGGTGCTGGTCGGGCCGAATGCCGGCCATGCCCTGCCTGCGGGCTTTCTGGCGCGCTTCGACGAGGTGCTGGCGCTGGAGCCCGACCCGCTCGCCCGCCACTGGCTGGCCCGTCGCCCGGATGCCGCCCGGCTGCGCTTCGTGGCGCGGGACTGCCTGAGCACCCCGGATGGGCTGGCCGGACTGGCCTCGGCCTTTCCCGACGCGGCCGTCCTGTTCTCGAATGTGCTCGGCCAACTCCCCGCCCCCGAAGCCACCTGGTCCTCCCTGCTGAACCAGCATCTGGCCGGGCAGCCCTGGGCGAGCTACCACGACGTGGCCTCCACGGAGCGCCCACCCCAATGCACGACGCCCGTCACGCTGGCTGGCAAGGACGATCTGGAGACCACCCTGGCCCGCTTCTGGCAAGGCGGCACCCTGACGGTGAGCGACCATGAGACCTTCCAGCTCGGCGGACGAGGCCCGTTCAGCTATGTGCCGTGGCAACTCGCGCCAGGACGCTGGCAGCTGGTGGAATGGACGGCGAGGAGCACCACTCCGCCGACTCAGGCGTAGATGTCGATCCCACTGCCGGTCGGGGGGTAGGGGCTGCCGATGCGCTGGTAGGCATCGGCCGGAGAGGGGTCGGAGGCCCCAGTCGCCCGTGCGGAGTCACCACCAGCGGCCGTGGCTGCGCCGCTCGTGCCAGCGGAGTCCTGGCGGGCCAGCTCGATGCGGGCGGTCGCCGCCATGCGCGCCGCCTGGGCGGCAATCTGCCGGTCGGCGCCGGAAGGCTCGGCCGGGGCCAGCGCCGCAGCCTGGATCTGCTGGGCCCGGGCCAGCGTGTCCTCCGGGTTGCGGCCGGGAGACACATCGATGCTGACCTCCCCGCCCACCGCATAGCGGCGCCCGTCCGGCCCGGTTTCGTAGCTGTAACTCGCACCGCTGGTGGCCAGCCCGCCCGCCGCGGACAGGTGAGCCTGTTCATGGGCCCGGACTTCCTTGTCGCGCTGCGCCAGCTTGTCGACGATGCGCTGCTCTTCAGCGCTCAGCCCCCCACCTCCGGCACGGCTGACTGCCGGCCAGGCACTGGCGGACGATGCTGCGCTGAGGGATGAGATGGCCATGATGCTGAGAATTGAAGGCTGTCCGGCACTTCCAGCTTAGCCGGCCGCCATCGATCCGCTACCCCGCGAGGAGGGGCCGACACCCCTCATCCACCACGCTCATCCCCCCCGTCACTCGCCCAGATAGGCCGCCCGGACCTTGGGGTCCGCCAACAGGTCGGCGCCCGAACCACTCAGGGTGATGCAGCCCGACTCCATCACATAGGCCCGGCTGGAGAACTCCAGGGCCAGGTTGGCGTTCTGCTCCACCAGCAAGATGGTCACCCCGTCGGCGGCCACCGAGCGGATCACCTCGAAGATCTTCTCCACCACCAGCGGCGCCAGCCCCATGGAGGGCTCGTCGAGTAGCAGCAGGCGCGGCCGCGACAGCAGCGCCCGGCCAATCGCCACCATCTGCTGCTCCCCGCCGGACAGGGTGCCCGCCACCTGCTGCAGGCGCTCCTTGACCCGCGGCAGCATGCCGAAGATGCGCTCCATGTCGGCCTCCACCGCCTCGTGGTCGCGCCGGCAATAGGCCCCCATGCGCAGGTTCTCCTCGACCGTCAGGCGCGTGAAGATGCCGCGCCCCTCCGGCACCAGGGCCAGCCCCTGGCGCAGACGCTTGTGGGCCGGCAGCCTGTCGATGGGCTTGCCGTCGTAGAGGATCTCGCCACCGCTGGTGTTGAGGGTGCCGGCAATGGCGTTGAGGGTGGTGGTCTTGCCGGCGCCGTTGGCGCCGATCAGGGACACCAATTCGCCGGGCATCAGCGCCAGGCTGATGCCCTTGACCGCCTCGATGGCGCCATAGGCCACCCGGGTGTCGCGCAGCTGCAGGATGGGGGTGGCGTCCGGCCCTGGGTTCAGCGTGGCGCTCATGCTGCGGCTCCCGCAGTTCCGTGGCCGCCCAGATAGGCAGCGATCACGGCCTCGTTCTTCTGCACCACGGCCGGCACGTCCTCGGCGATCTTGCGGCCGAAATCGAGCACGGCGAGGCGGTCGCACAGGCCCATGACCAGCTTCACGTCATGCTCGATGAGGAGCACGGTGACGCCGTCGTGGCGGATGGTCTGCACCAGCTCGCGCAGGCGGGCGGTCTCGGTGGCGTTCATGCCGGCCGCCGGCTCGTCGAGGGCCAGCAGCTGCGGCTCGGTGGCCAGCGCCCGGGCGATCTCCAGGCGTCGTTGGTCGCCGTAGGAGAGGTTCTTCGACACCGTATCGGCGAAACGCTCGATGCCCACATAGCGCAGCAGCTCGAAGGCCCGCTCGGTGATCAGGCGCTCCTCCTCCTTCGCCTGCCGGGTCTGCAGCAGGATTGACAGGGGATTGGCCCGGGAGCGGATGTGATGGCCCGCCATCACGTTCTCGAGGGCGGTCATGTCGCGGAACAGGCGGATGTTCTGGAAGGTGCGGGCGATGCCGGCGGCCACCACCTGGTCCGGCTTGCCGCTGGGCAGTTCGGTGCCGTTGAAGACCAGTTCGCCGCCATCAGGCACGTAGGCGCCGGTCAGCACGTTGAAGAAGGTGGTCTTGCCGGCGCCGTTGGGACCGATCAGGCCATATACCTCGCCCTTGCGGATGGTCAGGGACACATCGGACAAGGCGGTGAGGCCACCAAAGCGCTTGGTGACGTTTCTCGCGTCGAGCAGGGTGATCACTTGGGCGCCTCCCCGGCCGCCTTGCCGACCACCAGCTCGGGGCGGGAATAGCGGCTGTAGGCGGGGATCATGCCGGACGGACGGAGCAGCATCATCAGGATCATGGCCAGGGACAGCAGCAGCATGCGCAGCACCTCGGGGTCGAGGATCACCCGGTCGAACACCGCCTGCTGCACCGGCACGGCCACATGGCGCAGCACCTCGGGCAGCGCGGTGAGGGCCAGCGCACCGACGATCACCCCGGCCAGGTTGCCCATGCCACCGAAGACGATCATGGTCAGCACGGCGATGGATTCCATCAGCGAGAAGCTCTCCGGCGACACGAAGCCCTGGAAGGCCGCGAACAGCCCGCCCGCCACGCCCCCGAAGGTGGCCCCGAGGGAGAAGGCCAGCAGCTTCATGTTGCGGGTATTGATACCGATCGCCTTGGCCGCCAGCTCGTCGTCGCGGATCGCCGCCCAGGCCCGGCCGACCCGGGAGATCTGCAGGCGCTGGACGAGGATGATGGACAGCACCACGAAGGCCAGGAACACGTAGTAATAGAGGAACAGCGAGTTGATGGTGATGTCCTCGCCGATCTTCACCGGCCTGGAGATGTCCCAGCCGAGGATCACCAGCGGGTCGATCATGTTGATGCCCTGGGGCCCGTTGGTGATGTTGATCGGGTGGTTCAGGTTGTTCATGAAGATCCGCACGATCTCGCCGAAGCCCAGGGTCACGATGGCCAGGTAATCGCCCCGCAGGCGCAGGGTGGGCAGGCCGAGGATGATGCCGGCCAGCGCCGCAAAGCCGGCCCCCAGCGGCAGCACGATCCAGAACGGCAGGTGGATGTCGAAATGCGGTGAGGCCAGGAAGGCGAAGGTGTAGGCCCCCACCGCATAGAAGGCGATGTAACCCAGGTCGAGCAGGCCGGCAAAGCCCACCACCAGGTTGAGCCCGATCGCCAGCATCACGTAGAGCATGGCGAAGTCGAGGATGCGCACCCAGGTCTTGCCGAACAGGATGGCGATGAGCGGCGCGGCAAGGGCGATGGCTACGACGACCCAGCGGGCCGCCGCCGGGTGGCGCTTGCCGAGCCAGGGGATGGCGAGGGCGAGTTCATTCATGGGGGGGAGGTCCTCAGGCCCGGTCCGCGACACGTTCGCCCAGCAGCCCGGTGGGCCGGAAGATGAGCACGATGCCGAGGATGATGAAGGCGAAGATGTCCTGGTAGCTGGAATTGAGGAAGCCGAAGCTCAGGTCCTCGATGTAGCCGGCACCGATGGACTCCACCAGCCCCAGCACCAGTCCGCCCAGCATGGCGCCGCCCAGGTTGCCGATGCCGCCCAGCACCGCCGCGGTGAAGGCCTTGAGGCCGGGCATGAAACCCATCGCGTAGTGGGCGATGCCGTAGTTCGACGAGAACATCACCCCCGCCACCGCCGCCAGGCCCGAGCCGATCACGAAGGTGGCGGCGATGATCTTGTTGGTATCCACCCCCATCAGGCTGGCCACCTTGTGGTTCTCTGCGGTGGCCCGCATGGCGCGGCCGAGGCGGGTCTTGTTGACCAGCAGCACCAGGGCCACCATCAGCACCGCCGACACGACCAGAATGGCGATCTGCACCGGTGTGATGAAGACACCGGCCACCGGCTCCAGCGGGGTGGTGGACACCAGCTGCGGGAAGGTGTGGTAGTTGCGGCCCCAGATGATCATGGCGATGGTCTGGAGCAGGAAGGACACGCCGATGGCGGTGATCAGCGGAGCCAGCCGCGGCGCGTTGCGCAGGCGGCGGTAGGCGGTACGCTCGATGGTGTAGCCGAGCAGCATGCACACCAGCACCGAGACGGAGAGACCGGCCAGCAGGGTGGGGACCAGGCCGAGTTCGGGCGCATGCAGTTGCAGCAGGCGGATCGCCTCGAGCGCCACCAGGGCGCCCACCATCAGGATATCGCCGTGGGCGAAGTTGATCAGCCCGAGAATGCCGTAAACCATGGTGTAGCCGAGGGCGACCAGCGCATAGACGCTGCCCACCACGAGGCCGTTCACGGTTTGCTGAAGAAGGGTTTCCATGGAAACGACCGGAAGAGTTTGATGGGACGGCAGAACGATGTAGGGGCAGCTTCAGCCGCCCTCGGGCTTGGATCTGGCACCGAGGGCGGCTGAAGCCGCCCCTACAGCACGATCAGGAATCAATTACTGCACGGCTTCCCACTTGCCGGCCTTGAACTGGTAGACCGTCACCGCGCCGTCCTTGATGTCGCCCTTGGCGTCGAAGGCCACGGTGCCGATCACGCCAGGGAAATTCACCTTGCCGATGGCCGGCGCGTACTTGGCCGGATCGGCGGAGTTGGCCGCCTTCATGGCCTCGATGATGGCCGAGGCGGCGTCGTAGGAGTACGGCGCGTAGATCTGCACATCGGCGTTGAAACGCTTCTTGAAACGCTCGTTGAAGTTCTTGCCGCCCGGCATCTTTTCGAGGGGCAGGCCCGGCTGGGTGCAGTAGGCGCTGCCGCCGATGGCGTCGCCGGCCAGCTTGATCACCTCGCCGGTGCAGGCACCGTCACCGGTGATGAACTTGGCGTTGATGCCGAGCTGCTTGATCTGCTTGAGCATGGGGCCAGCCTGGGTGTCCATGCCGCTGTACACGATCACGTCCGGGTTCTGGGCCTTGATGCGGGTCAGGATGGCCAGGAAGTCAGTGGCCTTGTCGCTGGTGAATTCACGCCCGGTGAGGCTGCCGCCGTTGGCCTTGACGGCCTTCTCCACCTCGTCGGCGAGGCCCTGGCCGTAGGCCGTGCGGTCGTCGATCAGGGCGACCTTCTTGCCCAGCTTGGTGGCGGCATACTTGCCGATGGCCAGGCCCTGCTGCACATCGTTGGCGATGGTGCGGAAGGTGGCCTTGAAGCCCTGCTGGGTCAGCTTGGGATTGGTCGAGGCCGGCGAAACCTGGGGCAGGCCGGCCTCGTTGTAAATTCGCGAGGCCGGAATGGAGGCCCCCGAGTTGAGGTGGCCGACAACACCCTTCACACCGCTGTCGGCAAGGCGCTGGGCCACAGTGGTGGCGGTCTTGGGATCGGCCTGATCATCCTCGGCCTGCAGCTCGAACTTCACCTTCTTGCCGCCCAGGGTGACCCCCTTGGCGTTGTACTCGTCGAGGGCCAGCCGGACCCCGTTCTCGATGTCCTTGCCCAGGTGAGCCTGGGTGCCGGTGAGGGGCGCGGCAACGCCCAGCTTGATGACTTCCTGGGCCTGGGCAAGGGATGCACCAAGACCGAGCACGGCAAGGGCGACAAGGCTGCGTTTCATGCGGGTTTCTCCTCTGGTTTGTACGGTATTGTGCGTTCAAGCAACTTCGGGGCCGATCATCGGCAGTCCAAAGCCCGGCGGGCGGCTGAAGCCGCCTCTACAGGATCAGATCGCCGGAGTCCTCATCAGGGCCGGGCTTCCCACTTGCCATTGGCAAACTGGTAGAGCGTCACGCCCCCTTCGCGGCTGTCTCCATTGGCATCGAAGGCGACGTTGCCGGTAACCCCCTTGAAGGACACCTTCTGCAGCTGCGGCAGGTATTTGGCCGGCTCGGCCGAATTGGCGGCCTTCATGGCCTCGATCAGCGCCGTGGTGGCATCGTAGCTGTAAGGGGCATAAAGCTGCACGGGGACACCGAAGCGTTTCTTGAAGCGCTCATTGAAATCCTTGCCGCCGGGCATCTTGTCCATCGGGATGCCGGCCTGGGTGCAGTACACATCGCTGCTCATGGCCGCGCCGGAGATCTTGATCATCTCGGCGGTGCAGGCACCGTCGCCCCCCAGGTATTTGGCCGTGATGCCGAGCTGCTTCATCTGCTTGAGCAGCGGCGCGCCCTGGGCGTCCATGCCGCCGTAGAAGATGGCATCCGGCTGGGCCGCCTTGAGCTTGGTGAGGATGGCGGCGAAATCGGTCGCCTTGTCATTGGTGAACTCGCGCCCGACCGGCGGCGTACCGAGCTTCTTGAGGCTGTCCACCAGGGCATCGGCCAGCCCCTGGCCGTAGGCGGTGCGATCGTCGATCACGGCGATGCGCTTGGCCTTGAGCACCTCGGTGGCGAAGCGGGCCATCGCCGCGCCCTGCTGCAGGTCGTTGGCGATGACCCGGTAGGTGGTCTTGAACTTCTGCTGGGTCAGCTTGGGACTGGTGGACGACGGGGTGATCGCCGGAATCCCGGCCTGCTCGTAGATGCGCGAGGCCGGAATGGAGGCCCCGGAGGTCACATGGCCCACCACGCCCTTCACGCCGGCGTCAGCGAGACGCTGGGCCACGGTGGTAGCGGTGCGCGGATCGGCCTGATCGTCCTCGGCCATCAGCTCGAACCGGACCTTCTGCCCCCCCAGGCTCACGCCCTTCGCGTTGGCGTCATCCAGCGCCAGCTGGGTGCCGAACTGCTCATCCTTGCCGACGTGGGCGATCGGCCCGGTCAGGGGACCGGCAAATCCGATCTTCACCACCATGTCGGCATGTGCCGCCAGGCTGCCCGCCAGCAGGCAGCCCGCAACCGCCAGTCGATTCACACTCTGTTTCACGCGCCTGTCCTCCTGCATTTTGGGGTTCATGCCAGAATGGGGCAGATCACTGCCCATATCAGGGCGAATTGTACCCACCCCGGCCGGCTTTGCCAGAGCCGCCATCCACAACGAGGAGTCATCATGCGCAGGCTGCTTTACCTGCTTCTGGGCGCCCTTGCCGCCCTTGGTCTGGCGGGCTGCGATGCCGTCACCATGAAAGACCTGAAACCCGGCGTTTCGACGGGCTTCGAGGTGCGTGACCGCCTGGGCAAGCCGGGCATCGAGTGGCGGAATGATGACGGCAGCGTGACCTGGGAATACACCCGGCAACCAGAGGGCACCGAGTGTTTCATGGCCACCATCGGGCCGGACAACATCCTGCGCAGCCTCGAAAACGTGCTGACGCCCGCCAACTTCGCCCGGGTCGGGCCAGGCTGGACCAAGGACCAGGTGCGCCGACTGCTTGGCAAGCCCCGCTCGGTCCAGGAGTTCGCACTGAAGAAGGAGGAGGTGTGGGATTGGCGGATGCCACCGGAATTCAGCGCCGAGGTGTTCTTCAACATCCATTTCGGTGAGGACGGACGCGTAACAAGCACCAGCCGTACGGTCCAGACAAGGGGTTGAATCCCTTGCCAGATGTGACTTTCTACTCCCTTAAGATGCTAAAGCGTATGGAGAAATCGCCGTAATACGTCTGGAAGTCATGCCCAGGAACCCGCCATGCGCCAGAATCTCCCAGTCACCCAAAATGAGTACCCCATTCCGGATGGCTCGGCAATCATCAGCCACACCGACCTCAAGGGGCACATCACCTTTTGCAACGAGGAGTTCGTCGTTGCCAGCGGCTTCTCCCGACCAGAGGTGATCGGCCAGCCCCACAACATCCTGCGCCATCCCGACATGCCGCCGGAGGCCTATCGGGACATGTGGGCCACACTCGAACGCGGCCTGCCGTGGAGCGGCATCGTCAAGAACCGGCGCAAGAACGGCGACTTCTATTGGGTCAAGGCGACCGCGACACCGCTGGCCGACCGGTCGGGCTACATGTCGGTCCGGGTCAAGGCGAGCCGCACCGAAATCGCCGCCGCGGATGCGCTGTACGCCCGCATGCGGGCCGACGCGGGCATCCGCCTGGAGCAAGGCCAGCTGGCCCCGACCGGCCTGGCCGCCGCCCTCGGGAAGCTGCTCCCCCACCCGAGCCTCAAGGCCCGTATCCACCTCATCTGCGGCGGCCTGACCGTCCTGACCGTGATCGTCGCCGCGGCCGGCCTCAACGCCACCGATCACGCCCGTGAGGCCCTGAGCGTCGCCGTCACGGACGAAACCGCCATCATCCGCCAGCTCGCCCTGCCGCCCGACGACCCGCTGCGCGCAAGCCTGCAGCGCCATGTGAGCGCCAGCCAGGATGCGCTGCAGCGCATCGAGGCCGAGAACACGGCCACCCGCCAATGGATCATCGGCCTGAGCCTGTCCGGCCTGCTCCTGGCAGGGATCGCCACCCTCCAGCTGATCCGGCGCCTGGGTCATTCCGTCGACGCGGGCAAACGTGTGGCTGAAGCCATTGCCAAGGGCAACATGCTCGAACCCCTGCCCCCGGCATCCAATGACGAACTCGGGGCGCTGATCATTCACCTGGCGGTGATGCGCAACAACCTGCACGAACTGGTCGCCTCCATCCGCAACCAGGTCAATGCCCTGATGAGCAACGCCCGGGAACTGAGTGGCACAGCCTCGGACACCCGCGTCCTCGCCGACGCGCAGGCCGAGTCGGCATCCGGCATGGCCGCCGCCATCGAACAGCTGTCGGTCTCCATCGACCACATCAGCGAGCACGCCCGCGAATCCCGGGAGCTGTCGGAGACCTCCGGCGAGCGGGCCGCCACCGGCTCGCGGGTGATCGGCCATGCGGTGAGCGAGATGCGGGCCATCGCCGATTCGGTCAACCTCACCGCCCAGTCGGTGCGCAACCTGGAGTCTCTCTCCGGGGAGATCTCGATGATCGTCGGCGTCATCCGTGAGATCGCCGACCAGACCAACCTGCTGGCCCTCAACGCCGCCATCGAGGCTGCGCGGGCCGGCGAGTCGGGGCGGGGCTTCGCCGTGGTGGCGGACGAGGTGCGCAAGCTGGCCGAACGTACCGCCAACTCCACCGCCGAGATCACCACCATGATCGAGCGCATCCAGAGCGCTACGCGCAGCGCCGCCGACGACATGGACGAAGGCGTCAAGGGGGCGGCACGGGGCGTGACCCTGGCCGACGAGGCCGGCAGTACCATCGGCAGCATCCAGGAGAGCAGCACCCAGGTGCTGGGCTCGGTGGAGGGCATCACCCTGGGCCTGACCGAGCAATCGGCGGCCGCCCGGGACATCGCCCAGCGGGTCGAGCAGATCGCCGGCGCCTCCGAATCCAATGCAGCCAGTGCCGCCCGGATCACCCAGTCCGCCCAGCAGCTGGAAGAACTGGCCCGTGCCCTGGAAGCCCTGTCCTCCCGCTTCCGCATCGCCTGACACAGCCCCACCTGGTGCTCCATGGCACAGACGCCATGGAGCACCTGCTCCACAATTGAACACATTCAAACGATACATCATGCGCTGCAACATTCTGGCGCAACAGCCTCAATGCGCTGATAAATAAGGCCTTTCACTCCATCAGCAATCCTGATCGAATCTTGGCACGTCCCCTGCTGAATAACAGGCAACGCTGCACCGAGCGTTCCGAAACCAAATTCAGGAGGAGATACCATGCTCTACGCATTGCCCGGCTCTGCCGACGCCAAGGTCCAATACAAGTCCAAGTACGACAACTTCATCGGCGGCAAGTGGGTCGCTCCGGTCAAGGGCGAGTACTTCGACGTCATCACCCCGATTACCGGCAAGCCCTACACCAAGGCTGCCCGCTCCACCGCCGAGGACATCGAGCTGGCCCTGGACGCCGCTCACGCCGCCGCCGACAAGTTCGGCCGCACCCCGGCTGCCGAGCGCGCCAACCTGCTGCTGAAGATCGCTGACCGCCTTGAGCAGAACATCGAGCTGCTGGCCTATGCCGAGACCGTGGATAACGGCAAGCCGATCCGCGAAACCCTGAACGCCGACATCCCCCTGGCCGTCGACCACTTCCGCTACTTCGCCGGCTGCCTGCGCTCCCAGGAAGGTTCCCTGTCCGAGATCGACGAAAACACCGTCGCCTACCACTTCCATGAGCCCCTCGGTGTGGTCGGCCAGATCATCCCCTGGAACTTCCCGATCCTGATGGCCGCCTGGAAACTGGCCCCCGCCATCGGCGCCGGCAACGTGGTCGTGCTGAAGCCCGCCGAATCCACCCCGATCTCCATCCTGGTGCTGGTCGAGCTGATCGCCGACCTGCTGCCCCCGGGCGTGCTGAACATCGTCAACGGTTTTGGTCGCGAAGCCGGCATGCCGCTGGCCACCAGCAAGCGCATCGCCAAGATCGCCTTCACCGGCTCCACCGCCACCGGCCGCGTGATCGCCCAGGCCGCTGCCACCAGCCTGATCCCCGCCACCCTGGAACTGGGCGGCAAGTCCCCCAACGTGTTCTTCGAAGACATCGCCGCCGCTGACGACGAATTCTTCGACAAGGCCGTGGAAGGCCTGGTGCTGTTCGCCTTCAACCAGGGCGAAGTGTGCACCTGCCCGTCCCGCGCCCTGATCCAGGAATCCATCTACGACAAGTTCATCGAACGTGCCGTGGGCCGCGTCAAGCTGATCAAGCAGGGCAGCCCGCTCGACACCGACACCATGATCGGTGCCCAGGCGTCCGCCGACCAGCTGTCCAAGATCAAGGCCTACCTCGAGATCGGCAAGGGCGAAGGCGCCCAGGTGCTGGTGGGTGGCGAGCAGGCTCACCTGGATGGCGAACTGGCCGGCGGTTACTACGTCCAGCCGACCCTGTTCAAGGGCCACAACAAGATGCGCATCTTCCAGGAAGAGATCTTCGGGCCGGTGCTGGCCGTGACCACCTTCAAGGACGAAGCCGAAGCCCTGGCCATCGCCAACGACACCGTCTATGGCCTCGGCGCCGGCGTGTGGAGCCGCGACGGCAGCCGCGCCTTCCGCATGGGCCGCAACATCAAGGCCGGCCGCGTATGGACCAACTGCTACCACGCCTACCCGGCCCACGCTGCCTTCGGCGGCTACAAGGAATCCGGTATCGGCCGTGAAACCCACAAGGTCATGCTCGACCACTACCAGCAGACCAAGAACCTGCTGGTGAGCTACAGCCCGAACAAGCTGGGCTTCTTCTGATTCAAGAGTTGTACGTGTAAGGCAAGGTGTTACGGGGCGGGATCTCTCGCCCCGTTTTTTTTCTTTCTGGAACCGGAAATCGCCATCATGACCGAACGCATCGTCGCCACCGCAGACGCCCTCCAGTTCATCGACGAACTGCGCGCCGAGCACGGCCCGCTGATGTTCCTGCTCTCCGGCGGCTGCTGCGACGGCAGCGTGCCCAACTGCTACAAGGTCGGAGAAGTCATCCCCGGCCAGACCATGCTGTTGATCGGCCAGGTGGGCGGGGCCGACTTCTACCTCGGCCACCAGGAATTCCAGTACTACGAGAACTGCCAGCTGATCCTCGGCACCAAGCCCGGCAACGGCGGAGACTTCTCCCTCGACTGTGGCCGCGGCCGCGCCTTCGTCACCGAATCCCGCCTGCTCTCGGACGAGGAGCGGGCCAGCCTGCCCCCAGTGCAGCCCGGCGCCTGAGACGGCGCCAGGCCGGGCACCTCACTCCGGCACGAAGACCAGGCTGCCGTCCGGCATCCGCCAGGCCGTACCGGCCCGCGTCCCGCCCTGGGCATCGGCAGCGCCCCCATCACCCCGGAAGCGCTCGATGCGCTGACCATCCCGGATGATCACCTCCATGTCCGGTGATCCGGCATTGCGGATCACCGTCACCCGTTCGCCACCGACGAGCCCCGGCGGCATGCCGGCCAGGGCCACCAGCAATGCCGCCGCCAGCACCAGGAACACATCCACCAGATTCACCACGGACAGCAGGGGATCGTCATCCTCGCCCTCCTCATGAAGCCTCAGCCGCAGCGCCTTCATGATGCACGCTCCAGCGCACCCTCGCCGGGCACCGGCTGCCCGCCCCCCGCCTCGATCGCCGCCAGGTCCTGGGCGTACCAGCGCCGCCGCACGGTGGCCACGGCGAAGCTCAGCGCGGCCGCCAGCAGGGCCAGGATGACCGCCGAGAAGGCCACCGACAGACTGCGCGAGACCTCCGCGATCTGCCCCTCACCGAGGGCACGCAGGGCCGGCCCCATCGGGATCATGGTGGCGACCAGGCCGAGCATGGGGGCCACCCGGGCCGCCAGACGCACCGGCTCGAGGCGCTTCACGGCCAGCGCCTCGAGAGCCGCCAGGTCCAGCCGCGGATCACTGCGGCGCGCCGCCTCCAGCTCAAAGCCCGCCGGTCTGCCCCCACGCCGCTGCAAGGCCTGCAGCATGAAGGCGCCCAGCGCATGGAAGGCGTACAGGAAGGCGACGGCGATGGCCAGCAGCACCGGCGCCAGGAACAACTGGCCGGCCTCGTACATGAGGCCTTCGATCAAGTTCAGCATGATTCACACTCCACGGGCAGAAAAGGGGTTTGCAGGCGGGGACACCAGGGCCCCCTGGGAAGGATCGACGGGACGGGACGCGGCAGCCTGCCGGCGCGGGTGCCACTGACGCAGCAGGCCGCTCAGGAAGGCCCCCAGCAGCAGCAGAGGCAGATCGGAAGAGCGTCGTGTAGGGAAAGAGTGTAGATCTCGGTGGTC